>SKYL01000134.1 GCA_007127935.1 Halorhodospira sp.
CGGCGGGTTGTCCGGGGAGGCCGAGGCGGGTGGCGGTCTCGCCCTCGTGGACGCGGCCGCCGGCGGCCAGTTGGGGGTCTTCCGGCGTGATCACCACCGGCAGCGAGAAGGTGGCGGCGTAGTCGAGGGCGCGGCGCAGCACCAAGGTGTGCGTCACCGGACGGCCGCCGTCGGCCATCGCCGGGCAGCCGGCGTCGCGCAGCGCCGCCATCTCCGCCAAGTGCTCGCCCTCCAGCCCGCGGGTCAGCGCCCCCAACGGGACGACCCGCGCCGCCCGGGCCTCCTGGGCCCGGCTGTGGACTAGTTCCACCACCGACGGCGTGTCCATCACCGGCCGGGTCGAGGGCGGGCAGACCAGGGTGGTGATGCCCGCCGCCGCCGCTGCCCGCGCCTCGGAGACGATGCCCCCTTTGCGGGTGGCCCCGGGCTCCCGGAGGTGGGCCGAGAGGTCCACCAGCCCCGGCAGGACCAGGAGCCCGGCGGCGTCGATGCGCCGGTCGGGCGTGAAGCCGTCGGGCGGGCCGTCCACGCCCACCACCATGCCGTCGGCGAGATAGAGATCGGCCGGGCCGTCCCGCCCCGTGGCCGGGTCCACCAGGTGTCCGCCGATCACGGCCAAGCGGGTCATGACGCCACCTCCTCGCGGCCGCTCCCGGCGGTCTCGGCGCCCCCGCCCAGGACCATGGACATCACCGCCATGCGGACCGCGATGCCGTTGGTGACCTGGTGCAGGATCACCGAGCGCGGGCCGTCGGCCACCGCGGAGTCGATCTCCACGCCGCGGTTGATGGGGCCGGGGTGCATCACGATGGCGTCGGGGCGGGTCCTTTCCAGGCGCTGCTCGGTGAGCCCGTAGCGGCGGAAAAACTCCCCTTCGCTGGGCAGCAGCGCGCCGCGCATCCGCTCCCGCTGGAGGCGCAGCATCATGACCACATCGGCGCCGTCGAGCCCGGCGTCCATGTCTTCGTAGACCCGCACGCCGAGGCGCTGGATGTGGGCGGGCAGCAGGGTGCGCGGGGCGATCACCCGCACCTCGCCGGTGCCCAGGGCCATCAGGGCGTGGATCTGGGAGCGCGCCACGCGGGAGTGGAGGATGTCGCCGACGATGGCCACGGTGAGCGGCTCGAAGGCGCCCTTTTCGCGCCGGATGGTGAAGACGTCCAGCAGCGCTTGGGTGGGATGGGCGTGGCGGCCGTCCCCGGCGTTGATCACCGCGACGCCGGGGCTGACGTGGCGGGCGATGAAGTGGGCCGCGCCGCTCTCGCTGTGGCGGACCACGAAGGCGTCGCACTGCATCGCCTCGAGGTTGCGCAGCGTGTCGAGCAAGCTCTCCCCCTTGCTCGCCGACGAGGTGGCGATGTCGATGTTGAGGATGTCGGCGGAGAGGCGCTGGGCGGCCAGTTCAAAGGTGGTGCGGGTGCGGGTGCTGGGCTCGAAGAAGAGGTTGATGACGGTCCGTCCACGGAGCAGGGGGACCTTCTTGACCGACTTGCCGATGACCCCGGTGAACGACTCGGCGGTGTCGAGAATGCGGGTGAGCAGCTCCCGGGGAATCCCTTCGGTGGTCAGCAGGTGGCGCAGGCGGCCGTTCTCGTCCAGTTGGAGATTCAATCCTTCTCCTCCACCACGAAGCGCAGCGGGTCCGGGCCGCGCAGCTTGATCCGCTGGTGTTCCGGCAGCTCGATGCGGCGGGCGGCCAAGTCGGGCTGGATCGGCAGTTCGCGGCCGTTTCGGTCGAGCAGCACCGCCAGCAGCACCGCCGCCGGCCGCCCGTAGTCGAACAGGGCGTTGAGGGCGGCGCGGATGGTGCGGGCGGTGTGGATGACATCGTCCACCAGGACAACGGTGCGGCCGTCCACCTCCACCGGCACCTCCGACGGCTGGACCGCCGCCTTGATGCCGCTGGTGGCGTGGTCGTCGCGGTGGAAGGCGACCTCCAGGGTGCCCACCGGCGGGTGGTCGTGGAGCCGTTGCTGGAGTTCCCGCGCCACCCAGACGCCGCCGGTGTGGATGCCGACCAGGGCGGGGGCCTCCACGCCGCGCCGCTCCAACTCCGCGTCGAGTTGCTCGGCCAGGGAGGTGAGCAGCGGTTCCACCGCGATCTCGGATTCAGCCATCGGTCCTCGTCTCCGTCCCGCCGCCTGTCCCGCCTGTCTCACTTGGGGCGGTCTCCAAGAAATAGCTCTCCAGAATGATCGCCGCCGCCTCCCGGTCCACCGCCCCCGGGTCCCGCCGGGCTTCGGAGCGGCTCAGGCGTTGCCGGGCCTCGTGGCTGGAGAGCCGTTCGTCCACGGTTCGCACCGGCAGACCGAAGCGCCCGTGTAGCCGCCGCGCCAGTTGCTCCGCCCGGGCGGTGCTGGCGGAGGCGGTGCCGTCGTCGTGCCGTGGGACGCCCACCACCAATGCCTCAGGTTGCCACCGGTCGAGCAATCGCGCCACCTCGTCCCAGTTGGGCTGTCCGCTCCGCGCGCGCAGCGTGACCAGCGCCCGGGCGGTGCCGGTGACCGTCTCGCCGACGGCGACGCCGATGCGTTGCTCGCCGGGGTCGAAGGCCAGCATGGTGCCGGCCTCCGGCCGCTCAGGCATGGCCGGCTTCGAAGGAGAGCCGGGAGATGTCGATGCCCAGCCGCAGCGCGGCGGCCCGCCAGCGCTCCTCGGTGGCGGTGCGGAAGATGACGCCGGGGTCGGCGGGGCCGGAGAGCCAGGCGTTCTGGGCCATCTCCTCCTCCAACTGACCGGCGCCCCAGCCGGCGTAGCCCAGCGCCACCAGACAGTTGTCGGGGCCTTTGCCCAGGGCCAGGGCGGCGAGGATGTCGCGGGAGGTGGTCAGCGCCACGTCTTCGGAGATCTGAATCGACGACTCCCACGGAACATCCGGGGTGTGGAGGACGAAGCCGCGGTCCCGCTTGACCGGGCCGCCGACGAAGACCGTGTCGTCGAACGGGCAGTACTCGTTGGTCTCCAGCTCCAGGTGCTGGAAGAGGTCGCCCAGGGTGACCTCGGTGGGCCGATTGATGACGATGCCCATGGCCCCGTGCTCGGAGTGCTCGCAGACGTAGGTCACCGTTTGCGAAAAATTGGGGTCCGCCAAGGTCGGCATGGCGATGAGGAAGTGGTTCGCCAGCCGGATGGTGTCGTTATTGGAGCGGTCGTCGGCCATGCCCCTAGTATCCGTCAGGGGTGGCCGCCCGACAACCGCTCGCCGTCGACGAAGGACCAAGTCCGGGTGATCACCAGCCGGTCGCGGCCGTCGAGAACGGCGTCGGGGATCGCGGTGAACGGGGCCGCCAGCTCCACGATACGGACGGCGGATTCGTCCAGCAGGCGGTGGGGGGAGGGGTAGACGATGCGGACCTGGTCGACGCGGCCGTCGGGGTAGAGGGTGACTTCCAGGATCAATTGCCCGGAGAGGCCGCGCCGTCGCGCCTCGTTGGGGTAGTTGAGGTTGCCCACGGTCTCGATCTTGCGCACCCACTCGTCCATGTACGCCGCCGCCCCGTGGGCGCGGGTGCGGGCGCTGATGAACCGCTTCGACGGGCTGCGCGGCTGCTGCAACCGGCGCTGGAGCTCCGCCGCCTCCGCCGCGGCGGCCAGGCGCAACTGTTGCAGCTCGGTCTCTCCGCCTTGGGCCTCGATGTCGTCGTCGGGTAGCGCCGCCCGCTCGGCCGGCGCCTCGGCGGTGATGACGGCGTCGAAGGCCGCCGGGGCGGAGTGCTCGCCGCCGGCGTCGGTCTGCTCGGCCCGCTCCACCGGCGGTGACGGCATGCCCGGCGTCGCCAAGTGGGGCTGGGCGATCTCGCCGACGCCGCCGCCGTCCTGGTCGAGGTCGGCCAGAAAGTCGTAATCCTCCGGCGGCGTCTCGCTCTCGAAGTAGGCGAGGGTCACCTCCATCATCGGCGCGTCGGGCTCCCGCAACTCCGGCTGCCAGGTGAAGCCCACACCGAGGATCACCAGGGCGTGGAGCACCGTGGCGAGGAAGAGGGTCATGCCCAAGCGGTCGTCGATCTGCAGGGTGGAACCGGTCACGGCGGCGCCCCCGGGCGCTTCAGGTGGCGACAGATACCGGCGGCCAGTATACCGTTGACGCCACCGAGGATCAGCGCCCCAGTCAATAGCAGCGGCAACAGGGTCCAGAGGGCCGGATGGGGGACGAAGAGGGCCCACGCCACCAGGAACTGGCCGAGGATGTGGGCGAGGCTGGCCAGGATGCTGTAGCCCACCGGGCCGAGGCCGGGGATCAAGCGCCCCACCGCCAGCCCGGCCAGCGCCGCCACGGTCCCGCCGGCGCTCATGAAAAAGGTCGGCGCCAGCACCCACGGCGTCTGTGCCACCGCCATCAGGTTCTGTGCATCCTGTAGCATGACGCCTCAACTTACCGTCGGCGACCTCAGGCCGATGCCCAGAAAGCTCAGGGTGGTCTCGCCCAAGATCATCGAGGGTATGGCCAACGTGAGAGAGACGATGATGTAGCTGGCGAACGAGGGCAGTAGATAGCGCGTTATCACAGCCCACTCCGACTCACCGTCCAGCTGAGCTGCCAAGGTGAATTCCTCCTCACGCAGACTCAGGATCTTGCCGCGCACGACACGAGCGAGCTGCGTCCAGCCGAAAAGCGACAGGATAATGGTAATCA
>SKYL01000116.1 GCA_007127935.1 Halorhodospira sp.
TCGTGCCATGGAACCGTTGCCTCTCCCGTCCTGCGCGGAACAAGCCGCGCATCATATCCAAACCGTTACGCCAGCGACAAGGTCAGCCCTGACGCTGCTTGTGCCGCGCCTCGGTGCAAATGACACGCACTCTGCCGCGGCGCCTAATGATCTTGCAGTTGCGGCAAATCTTCTTTACCGATGCTCGGACTTTCATCTTTCCGTCTCCACTCTTCCGCCCCGGCGCGACCCGCCAAAAGGCGCGGAAGGATACCAGTCATTGGCCGCGGATACCAGCCACCGCCGGTCCGCACCGTAAACCGTCTACCGCAGAAGCCCACCACCGGGACGGGTATGTCCCTTCAGGTTGGCCTTTTTCATCAGCGGCTCGTACTGGTGCGACACCAGATGGGACTGCAGTTGTGCCATGAAATCCATCACCACGATGACGGAGATCAGCAGCGACGTTCCACCGAAGTAGAACGGCACGTTCCAATAGAGGATCAGAAACTCCGGCATCAAGCAGACCGCGGTGATGTAAAGCGCCCCGGCAAAGGTCAGCCGGCTCATCACTTGGTCAATGTACTTTGCGGTCTGCTCGCCCGGACGAATCCCGGGAATGAACGCCCCGGAACGCTTCAAATTATCGGCCGTGTCCCGCGCATTGAAGACCAACGCGGTGTAAAAAAAGCAGAAGAAGATGATCGCCGCCGCATAGAGCGCCACATAGATCGGCTGCCCCGGCGACAGGGTGGCCGCGATATCCCCCAACCAGCCGAGCCCCTCGGCGTCGCCGAACCACTGCCCGGCGGTGGCCGGGAAGAGGATAATGCTGGAAGCGAAGATAGGCGGAATCACGCCGGCCATGTTCAGCTTCAGTGGCAGGTGGCTCTGCTGCGCGGCGTACATCTTGCGCCCCTGCTGGCGCTTGGCGTACTGCACGGTGATCCGGCGCTGTCCGCGCTCGATGAAGACCACGAACGCCGTTACCGCCGCCGCCATCATCAGCAAGAGGATGACCGTCGCCGCTCCCAGTTCACCGGTGCGCTGCAACTCCAGCGTACCGCCGAGCGCACCGGGCAAGCCGGCCACAATGCCGGCGAAGATGATGATCGAGATGCCGTTGCCGATGCCGCGCTCGGTGATCTGTTCACCCAGCCACATCAGGAAGATGGTTCCGGTGGCCAGGGTGATAGTCCCGATCATGATAAATGCGGGACCGGGCGTCGCGGAAATCCCCTGGCTCTGCAGGGCGATGGTGATCCCGATCCCCTGAAAAATGGCTAGGCCGAGCGTACCGTAACGGGTGTATTGGGTAATCTTGCGCCGCCCGCGCTCTCCCTCCTTCTTCAGTCGCTCCAACGTCGGCACCACCGCCGTGAGCAACTGCATGATGATGGAGGCGGAGATATAGGGCATCACGCCCAACGCGAAGATCGACAGGCGCTCCAGAGCGCCGCCGGCGAACATGTTGAACATCTCCAGGATCGTGCCGCGCTGCTCCTGGACCATCTGCTCCAGGGCGCCGGCGTCGATACCGGGAATGGTGATATGGGTGCCGATGCGGTAGATGATCAGCGCCATGAGTACGAAGACCAGGCGCTGCCGTACCTCGGTCAGCTTACCCAGCCCACCGAGGCCTCCCCCCATGCTGCCGCCCGCGCGTGCCAAGTCAGCCCTCGTTCGCCGCGACGCGGCCACCGGCCGCCTCGATGGCGGCACGGGCGCCCTTGGTCACCCGCACTCCGCTGATGGTCAACGCGCGATCCACGGCGCCGGAAGCGATAATCTTCGCCTCGCGCATGTTCTTACGCACGACACCGGCCTTCTTCAAGGCCTCCAAGTCCACCGTATCGCCTTCCACACGGGCCAACTCGGAGAGCCGGACCTCGGCGACGAACAGCCCCTTCCGGGAGGTGAAGCCGAACTTGGGCACCCGGCGTTGCAGCGGCATCTGGCCGCCCTCGAACCCCACCTTGTGGAATCCACCGGAACGGCTCTTCTGGCCCTTATGGCCGCGCCCGGCCGTCTTGCCGAGACCGGAACCGGCGCCACGGCCGACCCGCTTGGGCTCCGGCCGAGATCCTTCCGCGGGCTTGATGGTATTGAGCCGCATCACGCCTCCTGTACTTCCAGCATGTAGGCCACCTTGCGGATCATGCCCCGGTTCTCCGGAGTGTCCTCCACGGTGACGGTGTGGTGCATACGCCGCAGCCCGAGACCGGCCACGCACGCCTTATGGTTGGCCAAACGCCCGTGGACGCTGCGCTTCAAGGTCACCTGCAGCTTCTTCTTGCTCTTGCCCATGATCAGCCCGTGATCTCTTCGACGCTCTTGCCGCGCCGTGCGGCCACTTCCTCGGGCGAATCCATCGCGGCCAAGCCGTCCACCGTGGCGCGCACCACATTGATCGGGTTGCGCCCACCGATGGCCTTGGCCACCACATCCTGAACCCCGAGGACCTCGAAAACGGCGCGCATGGGGCCGCCGGCAATGATGCCGGTACCCGGCGACGCCGGCTTCATGAATACCTTACTCGCCCCGTGATAATGGGTCACGGGATAGCGCAACGTGGAGCCGTCCAGATAGACGTTCCGCATATCGTTGCGCGCCTTCTCCATGGCCTTCTGGATGGCAGCGGGCACTTCACGCGCCTTGCCGTAGCCGAAGCCCACACGGCCGGCACCGTCTCCCACCACCGTGAGCGCGGTGAAGCCGAACTGCCGCCCGCCTTTCACCACCTTTGCCACACGGTTGATGGCCACGAGCTTTTCGCGCAGCCCATCGGCGCTCGTCATATCGCCGTTCGCCATAACAATTATCCCCGACTAGAACTGCAAGCCCGCTTCACGGGCGGCCTCGGCCAGTGCCCGCACCCGGCCGTGATACTTGAACCCGGACCGATCGAACGCCACACGCTCGATACCGGCCTCCCGGGCGCGCTGAGCGATCAGCCGTCCCACCTCCGCGGCGGCGGCGGCGTTGCCGGTGCCACCTTCCCGCGAGCGCAGATCGACTTCCAGGGTGGATGCGGCCACCAAGGTCCGGGATCCGTCGGGCTCCACCACCTGGGCATAGATATGCCGCGGCGTACGATGCACCGACAGACGCCGAACCGCGAGATCGACGATCTTTCCCCGGGTCTTCCGGGCCCTTCTCATGCGTGCTGTCTTTTTGTCCATGTCCGCCTGCTGCCTACTTCTTCTTCGCTTCCTTCAGCACGACCCGCTCGTCGGCATATCGAACGCCTTTGCCCTTATACGGCTCCGGCGGACGGTACGCGCGGATCTGCGCCGCCACTTGACCGACCTTCTGCTTGTCGGAGCCCTTGACCACGACCTCGGTCTGGCTCGGACACTCCAGTGTCACGCCTTCCGGCGGCTCGAACTGCACCGGATGCGAAAAACCCAGCGTCAGGTTCAAGTTACGCCCCTGCAACTGAGCGCGGTAACCGACACCCTTAAGTTCCAGCTTACGCTCGAACCCTTTGCTGACGCCGGTCACCATGTTGTAGACCAACGCGCGGGTGGTGCCGGCCAACGCCACGGCACGGGTCGATTGCTGGCGCGGCTGAAGCCGAATCACATTCTCTTCGCGCACCGGTTCCACCAATGGATGGCAATCCCACTCCAGCGTACCGAGGGAGCCCCGGACCCGGATATGGTTGTCCTTCAACTCCACCTCCACACCGGAGGGGATGGTGACTGGCGCCTTGGCGACTCTCGACATGGGAATCCGTCCTATTAAAAGACCACGCAGAGCACTTCGCCGCCGTGCCCTTGGGCGCGTGCCTGCCGGTCGGTCATCACGCCCTTCGACGTGGAGACGACCGCGGTACCGAGACCGCCCCGCACTTGCGGCAAATCACTCTGCCCACGGTAGACACGCAGGCCGGGACGGCTCTTCCGTTGAATCTCGCGGATCGCGGGCCGGCCTTCGAAATAGCGCAGCGTGATCTCGAGCTCGGGCTTCTTCTCGTCACCGACGACGCTGAAGTCCGTGATGTACCCCTCCTCCTTGAGGACGGCGGCAACGCTCTGCTTCAGTTTCGAAGAAGGCATCCGCACCTGAGCATGCTCGGCGTGGAGGCCGTTCCGGATCCGGGTCAGCATATCGGCGATTGGGTCGGTCATACTCATGATTCGCCCCTCACCAACTCGACTTCACAAGCCCGGGAATCTCGCCAAGCATGGCGGCCTCCCGCAACTTGTTCCTGCCCAGACCGAACTTCCGGTAGTAACCGCGCGGCCGCCCGGTCACCTGACACCGGTTGCGCAGACGCACGGCGCTGGAGTCCCGAGGCAGTTGCTGCAGTTTGAGTTGCGCCTCGAAGCGCTCCTCCACCGACGACTCGGGATTATGAATGATTGCCTTGAGCGCCTCGCGCTTAGCCGCGTGCTGTTTGATCAGCCGCTGGCGCTTGCGCTCACGCTCCACCATGGACACCTTGGCCATGTGCGCTGCTCCTCTCGAATCTACGTACGGAAGGGGAAGCCGAAGCCCTCGAGCAGGGCCTTCCCTTCCTGGTCAGTGACCGCCGTAGTGGTCACCGCGATATCCATGCCCCGGATCTGATCGACCCGCTCATAGTCGATCTCGGGAAAGATCAA
>SKYL01000184.1 GCA_007127935.1 Halorhodospira sp.
CAATGTGGCAAGGCGGGGGATTATTATTAGTCTACGGTTCCGGCCTTGGGCTTCCTTTTATCCTCATTGGGCTTGCAAGTGCTTCGAGTCTTAAATTCCTGCATTTCATTCAAAAACATATTAAAACTATTTCTATAATAAGTGGACTCTTTTTAATTATCTTAGGAATATTATTAATAACCGGAAACATGGCTTATATCACTCCGGCTTTATAAAAAAGAAAGAAGGATGACCTTTAAGGTCATCCTTTCTTGTAAAGTCCGGTTTTCACAAATAGATAAGGAGCGAACCATAATCCCCACATACCCATAATTGCATAACGGAGACCGCTGAAGATTGCTTCCTCTGGTAAAATAATTTTTAAGCCTGCTTGTAAAGCAAACAATCCGATAACACCTAAAACAAAGGCTGTTAGTTTTCTTGTCCATGAAGCTGGAATTTTCATTCCTACATAGTGCTTTTCTACGAAGTAACCTATCCCTGCTCCTAACAAAAATCCTCCATATGAATAACCTTCTGAATGGGGAAATAAAAGAATCATGATAACTGGTATAATAACCGCCAGAGATATTCTTACCTTTTCTGAAACTTTATGTAATCCCTTCTCAACAAAATGATATATCGTAATTATTATTGCAGCAATAGCGATTCCTGTAATTATATCGAGCGGCCAGTGAACACCTGTATAAAGTCTTGCTAAAGAAATTAAAACGACAAGAGTGCCGAGTGAAAGCCAGAGATAATTACGATTTAATCTATAGGCTATAAACCCCCATAATGTAGCCGACCCTTGGGCATGGCCACTTGGAAAACTATCATGAGGATAATGTGAGCCTACCTCCGCTGAATCAATAAATAACGAGTTTACTCCTTCAATATTAATCGGCCTTGTAATAGCTGTTAGTACTTTTAGCCATGAATTAATATAAACCGATATGATAAAAACATACAAAAGACGAATACCAAACGCTTTTGAAATACACCAATAAACAAAAGGTAAAATTATAAAATAGAATTCCTCATTTCCTAAAAACGTTAAAACCCACGCGAACAAGTCGAATACAGGGTTTTGTAAACTAGTGAAATTTCTTAGTATTTCAATCTCAAACTCCCGCAATCTTTTTCTCTCCTTTTTTTAAATATTCTATTTTTTTATCTAGTTCCATAATTATACTTTGTTTTTATTTTGTTTGCATTACAATTCATGGGAATACTTATTGATTGTCTGTGTATTATATAAAATCAACTATCCACCTGAATATAAAATAAACTGGGAGTATATTTTGCTTCAAGTCAATTTCAACCTTAAAATATTGATGTTTTCCTTTATATCTTAGCAACTGTTTGTTATGATAAAAAAGTAAGTTTTTAGAACATTCCGATTTTATTTGAAGGTATATTTTTAAAGAATAAAAGGAGGAGATTGTTGCATGGTTCTTACAAAAGAAGAAGTTGAAGCAAGCTTACATGATTCAGATGGTTGGAAGGCGGATGACGGAATATGGATGGCTAAAGATTATAATTTTCATAGTTTTCAAAGAGCTATTAGTTTTATTAATGAAATCGCCAGACTTGCAGAAGACCGGCAGCATCATCCGTATCTTATAATTGATCACACCAAAGTTAATATTAAACTAAGTACACTAGACTGGAATGGATTAACTCAAAAAGATTTTGAATCAGCATATGCCTATGACCAAACATACCAAAAGTTTTCATGACAATATAACGGCTTTAAATCACAAGCAGCTCACTATGAGCTGCTTTGTCTTTTATTATTTGGCTATGTTATACTTGGCTGTTGATTTTTACTCCTGCGGTTACTCGTCTCAGATAAAGAGTGCTCCTGCATTTCTCCTTTGAACTCGCTTTTCCTGCGGCGAACTCCAAGACATAATTGTATGAGTAGCCTTTTATTTAATTCTTCCAATAAGTGGAACCATCTTTATTACGAAATAAAAAACCGTATTCAATCAGGTATCTGCGCACAGTAGCAAAATCATCGTAAAATTCTTTTATTTTTTCGTTTACTTCCTTTTCAGTATAACTTTCTCCCTCGGAAAAAGAATTAAGGATATATTTTAAAATAACAATTTTTCGTTTTTCTTTCCTTGGAAACTGTTTAATTCTCCCTGTCAAATCATCTACAAATGACTCTAAAACCTTTTTCTCTTCTTCCACTGTAATTACCCAGCGTTCGTCCACCATTGTTGCCTCCTTATGTATACTTGCAAATTGTTTGTCCTCTCCTCGTTTATCCACTAATTCCATAATCGCCAAGAACAGTTTGGCTTGTTTCACTTTTTCCCTCAGTTTAAAACGGTGCTGCCTTACTGTTGAAGAACTTCCCAGCCCTTGGTCACTTGCGATTTCCTGGTCTGATTTCCCTTCAAATAAAAGTTGCAGTATATTTTTTTGTGAATCTGTAAGACCAGTAAGACGCTTGTTAAGTCCGATCAATTCATGGAAAACTGTTTTATGCTCTTGCTCCAAATGCTCCTCTATATACCTTTTAGCATCCATTAATTGATTATCTATTTGATATATATATCCTATTTTCGTGCTATCTCCACAAAAAATACAATTATATGAATTGCTATCTGAATTAAATACAAATCCCTCAATCAGTTCAGCTATGGAATATTGAGAATAATTCATTATAGTTCACTCCTTCTGTTTATATAACAAAATAACATATCGTTTGTATATTTGTAAACAAATATAAATTTTGTTAACCTATTTTATATTTTTACTTTACACAGCAGTTTATGATAAAATAGATTTTAGTGATTTAACATGAATAATGCACTTATTACAGAGCGGAGGATTTTGAATGATTTGGTTTTACTTATTTTTTTCAGCAGTGTTTGGTATCGTCTCTTTTTATCATATATTTCAACATCGGCGCCGAGGGGAACAATTACATGTATCTACCTTACACACTCTAAAAGACCCTTGGAAGATAACAACCCAATCTAAGTATTATAGGATTTCTATTCCAATAGCTTATTTAATTTTAATTTTAAATGTAATACTTTTAGTGGAAGCTTTTCGAAACTTCTATACCGCTACAATATTAATTCTGATTATCCTTGCTTTAGGAGTGTTTGTTTTAACAGTTTTGGACCGGATTTTTGAAGTTCGGGAAGATGCTGTTATCATGGCCGGTTATCATGCTCGTTTTGGGAGGGTCCGAAACATCAGGTGGGGAAAAAAAGGTAAGGACAGAACTGGATTAATAATGGAATTAGATAGAGGAACCAAGATTAGTACGTCTGTACCTAACGATGAAAAAAAAGCATTAGAAGAAGTGTTATCTGAGTATGTTTATTTCGAATAATGTAAAAAACAAAAGCGCAAGCGCCTTGCTCACGAGCGAAAGGCCTGAAATGATCCGAGCCCGTATGCGCATTAGCTGGACAGCGATTTGAACACCTATACTTAACTCTTAAAAAGAGAGCCTGAATTCCTCATTGGAAAACAGGCTCTCTTTTTAATGTTTTTAATATCTTTATTAGTCATTCTTACTTAAAAACTCAAGGATATGCTTTATTGCTTTTTCCTGAATATCTATTGCCATACTAGGCATTTGAGGCTGTTTTCTAACCATATCCGGACTTGCAGGAACATGGATAAAACCTGCTTTCGTGTCTAAGTTCTCTCTGTTTATATAGTCAAGTACACTGTATAACGTGTTATTACAAATATAAGTCCCTGCTGTGTTTGATATTTGTGCAGGAATTCCTTCACTTACGAGAAGTTCAGCTATTCCCCTTACAGGAAGCGTAGAAAACAAACCATCCGGTCCTCCATCATTAATAAAACGATCTCTAGGCTGGTCTCCTCTGTTATCTCCTGTCTTTCCTTCCCCTGCTGTATCCTGAATATTAATACCTATTCTTTCAGGAGTTATGGCACTTCTGCCAACTGCCACCCCAAGAGATAGAACAATATCCGGTTTAAACAATTCTATTTTTTCTATCAATCTACTTGCGCATTCATTATATACTACGGGCAGAATCATCGTTTCTAAATTAATACCTTCTATATCCCAATCCTCCGCTCTTGAAATAATTGCTGTCGTTGGATTTGTATCTAAGTTTCCAAATGGTTCAAAGCCACTTAGTAATATTTTCTTCATATAGCAGCCTCCTCTTATGTTTAACTACGCATACTATTATACCTTTTAAACTTTTCAAGTTCCAGTGACCCTCTTTTTACTAGTTTGAAAAAAAATTATTCTGCCCTCCCCCTTTTTCTGAAAAATACGGTACATAGAAGGTGAAAGGAGGTGGAGACATGGGAACTATTACTCACTGCCGATTATCAATACTATATGTCACAGGTTATAAAGTTGACGGAAATCCAATTTTTAAATTAAAGCAATTTCGTAATATCCTACCACAAGCTGCAGATGAAAATCTTTATCAAACTGCATTAGCGATTGCTTCTTTACAACAGCATGACGTGGAAATAGTGGAGCGTAATAACACTTATGAACTAGCACAGTAGAGACACTGAATAAAGAATGGAAAGGAGGTGTTAACAAATGACAAAACGTTTAGAATTACTTTTTGTTAACGAAGG
>SKYL01000330.1 GCA_007127935.1 Halorhodospira sp.
CCACGGCGCTGGTGGTGGCGGTGGCCGCCGTGGTCGGGGTGAGCGTGATGATCGACAGCTTCCGCGGCAGCCTGGCCCTCTGGCTCGACGGGACCCTGGCGGCGGATGTCTACATCAGCGCGCCGTCGGTGACCGGCGATGCGCCGCCGCCGCTCGACCCGGCGCTGCCGGAGCGGCTGCGCGCCCTGCCGGAGGTGGCGGAGGCGGGCACCACCCGCTATCTGCGCGTGCCGTCGCCGCCGGGGGAGGCGCGGTTACGGGTCCACGAGTTGGGGACGGCGGGGCGCGCCGGCTTCCTGTTCAAGGCGCGGGAGGGCGACCCGTGGGCGGCGTTCGATGAAGGGCGGGGGGCGTTGATCACCGAGCCGTTCTCCTTCCGCCACGGCCTCGGTGTCGGCGACACGGTGTCCGTGGTCACCCCCGATGGCGAGCGCCGGTTGCCGGTGGTCGGCGTCGTCTACGACTACACCACCAGCCAGGGGGCGGTGCTGGTGGGGCGGTCCTTCTACGAAAGGCACTGGCGGGTGGTGGGGGCCGACGGGGTGGAGCGGCCCAGCGACGCCGTCAACGCGGTAGCCGTCCACGCCGCTCCAGGCGTGGCCGTGGAGCCGTTGATCCAACGCCTGCGCGACGCCGCCGGCACCGAGCAGTGGCTCCGCTTCCGCTCCGACGCGGAGATCCGCTCGATCTCCCTCGAGGTTTTCGATCGTACCTTCGCCATCACGCGGGTGCTGCGGCTGCTGGCAGTCATCGTGGCGGCGGTGGGCATCTTCGGTGCGCTACTGGCGCTGTCGCTGGAGCGGGGCGGGGAGACGGCGGTGTTGCGGGCGCTGGGGCTGGGGCGCGGGCAGGTGTGGTTGCTGGAGCTTTCGCGCACCGGCTTGCTCGGCCTCTTCTCGGGGCTGCTGGCGGTGCCTCCCGGCCTTGCGTTGGCGGCGGCGTTGACCGGGGTGATCAACCAACGGGCCTTCGGTTGGAGCCTGTCGTTGCAGGTGGACCCGGCGCTGGTGGGCCAGGCGGTGGCGCTGGCGGTGGCCGCGGCGCTGCTGGCCGGGCTCTACCCGGCGTGGCGGGCCGCGGGGCAGCCGGTGGGTGTTCGGCTGCGGGAGGTGCGGGGTGATTGACCGGCGGATTGTCACCTCCCGGATGGTCCGGATGGCCCGGATGGCCGCCGTTGCCCGGCTGGCTGGCGTTGCCCGTGTGGCTTGGGTGGCCTGGGTCGCTGCCGTCGCTGTCGTTGCGTCCGGTTGCGGCGGCGAGCCGGAACCGGAGGCCGCCGGGAGCGGACCCGGCGGGGCCGCCGTGGCGCTGCTCTCCACCGATCCGCCCGAGGCCGGCTTCGCCCGCGCCCTGGGGCCGCGTCCCTTCCTCTTTCCGGCGGATCACGGACCCCACCCGGACTACCGCCACGAGTGGTGGTATCTCACCGGTAACGTGGAGAGCGAGACCGGCCGCCACTTCGGCTTTCAGGTCACCTTCTTCCGCTTCGCCGCCGCGCCGGGGGCGCCGCAGCGGCCGTCGCAGTGGGCCGCCCACCACCTGTGGATGGGCCACTTCGCCGTCACCGACACCGCCGCCGGGCGATTCCACCACCACGAGCGCATCGCCCGGGGCGCCTTGGGGCTGGCCGGGGCCGAGGCGGAGCCGTTCCGGGTCTGGCTGGAGGATTGGTCGTTGGCGGGGGTGGCCGGGCGGTTCGACCACCTGGCGCTGGAGGTGCGGGAAGGGGATGAGGCGCTCTCTTTGACGCTCCGCCAAGTCAAGCCGCTGGTTTTTCAGGGCGAGGGAGGGTACAGCCGCAAAGGGCCGCATCCGGGGGACGCCTCGTACTACTACACCGCGCCCCGGCTCGAGGTCTCCGGCGTGGTGGAGACGGCGGAGGGGCGCCACGCGGTCACCGGCACCGCCTGGCTCGACCGGGAGTGGGGCACCGGCACCCTGGCGGAGGGGCAGGTGGGGTGGGATTGGTTCTCGATCCAACTGGCCGATGGGCGCGAGATGATGTTCTACCACCTGCGCCGGGAGGACGGAACCGTCGACCCGCGAAGCAAGGGGGCGTGGGTGGATGCGGCGGGGCGGTCGCGGGTGCTCGGCGTGGACGACGTGGAACTTGAGGTGATCGGCCACTGGCGCAGCCCCGACGGTGCGGCCCGCTATCCGTCGGGTTGGCGGTTGCGGTATTCCGATGAGGGGCTCGATCTCGAGCTGACCCCGCGCTTGGCCGATCAGGAGCTGCGGGGCGGGACGTTTCGCTACTGGGAGGGGGCGTTGGAGGTCTCCGGAACGGCTCACGGGCGGCCGATTACCGGGGTCGGTTATGGGGAGTTGACCGGCTATTGAGCGCTCAGAAAGTCCGTCCCAGGTAGAAGTAGAAGACCGCCGGGCGGTCACGGGCTTGGCCGATGGCGAGGTAGAGGGGGCCGAAGGCGGTGTCGGCGCCGGCGAAGAGGCTGCCGGAGTGGCGCAGATCCCGGCGGGAGATGTCGTCCCGGTCGTCCCAGACGTTGCCGGCCTCCAGCGACCCGCCGAGGAAGACCGGCAACTGGACCGCGGCGTCGATGATCCCCATCCGGCGGTAGTAGACGATCCGTCCCAGGGCGGCGTGGTGGCCGTACAGTTCGTTGCGACGGTAGCCGGACAGGTTCAGGAATCCGCCCAACGGGAAGAGCCGGTGGATGGCGGGGTCGTCGATGTTGCGGCTGGTCTCCACGTGACCGCCGATGCCCACCGTGTGGGCGCCGAGGGAGCCGGCGGAGAACCAGTGGGCGGAGAGGGCGCGCCCCGGCGCGTCGGCGCCCAAAAAGGTCCGGGAACGCGACCAAAGGACCCCGGCGGTGTGACCCCGGGTCGGGAAGTCGCTGCTGTCCAGGGTGTCGAAGCGCCACTCGGCGAAGAGGGCGCCGTCGTTGAAGGCGCCCTCCGCCGCCGGGTCCTCGTCGCCGATGCGGGTCCGGACCTCGCCGGTGGTGCGCACCGCGCCGGCGCGGACCTCCATGTGGTGAAAGAACGTGCGCCCTACGGCGGCGCGCGCCTCCGCCGAGCGGACCCGGTAGCGGGTTACGCGGCGCCCGTCGACGAAGCGGTCGACGGAGTAGCTTTCGGCCCGGGCCTCGGGGGCGACGAACCAGCGGCCTCTATAATCCAACGGCTGATGCAACGCGGTGCGCAGCAGCGGGCGCTCACCGGCTTGGATCTCGTTGGTCCATTCGCCCCCACGCCGGTTCAGCGGCATGCGCTGGTGGCGCAGCAGCAGGTTGTAGGCGTTGCCGCCCTCGAAGTCCTCCTCCAGGTTCAGCCCCAGGCGCAGATGGTGGCGCCCGCGGTGGCGCTCCACCGCGTCGATCACCAATTCCCGCGGGTCCTCGGGGCCGCCCTCCACCCGGTAGCCGATGCGGTCGAAGTAGTCCAGGGCGTAAAGGCGGCGCACATCCTGCTCCAGCGGTCCGGCGTCCAACGGGGCGCCGAGCGGCTGGCGGATGCGGTGGCGGATCAGGGGGGCGGAAACGCGGTCCACACCGGTGACGCGGATCGAGTCGATGACCGGGAGAGGCGGCGGCGGGTGCTCTCTCTGCCGCCGGTGGGTGGTGAAGGCGGCGGGCGGCAACCCGTGAGGCCGCAGGTGTGGCTCCGCCTCCCACGCCGCCAGTTCACCGGCGCCCACACCGTCGGCGGCGCGGTGGAAATCGGTGAGGGCGAGGTCGGGCGGCGTGGCCTCGAGCCACACATCGCCGGGGCTGAGGAGGGCCCGCTGGGCCTCGGTGCGCTGACGAATCAAGAGGGTGGTGACCTGGCGGGGTGCGTGGAGGACCGACAGCAGTTCATCGCGGTGGAGCGCCGGCGCTCCCACATCGACAGCGATGATGATATCGGCCCCCATCGCGCGGACCGCCGCCACCGGGACGTTGGCGGCGATGCCGCCGTCCACCAACAGCCGGCCGTCCAACTCCACCGGCGCGAAGACGCCGGGGAGGGCCATGCTGGCGCGGATGGCCGTGGCCAAGTCCCCGGCGGCCAAGACCACCGCCTCCCCGGTCTCCAGGTCGGCGGTCACGGCGTGGAACGGTACCGCCAGGCGGTCGAAATCGATGTGGCCCGGCGCCGCCGTGCGGGTGAGCCGGCGCAACGCCATCTCCAACTCCTGGCCTTCGATGAGGCCGCCGGGGAGGATGACTTCGCCGTCCCGCACTCCCAGGGGGAAGCGCGCCAGGAAACCCACGTCCTCCCGCCGGCGGTGGGACGGCCACTCCCGGCGGGGCGGGCGGCCGAGGAAGATGGTCGCCCAATCGAGTTCCCGCAGCTCCCGTTCCATCTCGTCTGGGGAGAGGCCGGCGGCGTAGAGACCGCCCACCACGGCGCCCATGCTGGTGCCGGCGATGCAGTCGATGGGGATGCGCATCTCCTCCAGCGCCCGCAGCACCCCGACGTGGGCCGCTCCCCGGGCGCCGCCGCCGCCGAGGGCCAAGCCGATGGAGGGCCGGGGCGCCTCGTGGGCCCCGGGGGCGCAGACGCCGCCGTCGGCGCTAACGGGCAAGGGCGACAGGAGGGCGGCGGCGGCCATGGCGGCCAGGGCCGCCGCC
>SKYL01000199.1 GCA_007127935.1 Halorhodospira sp.
ATGTGGTCGTCCGCCGCACATCGTATCAAGGATTTCCTTTAAGGGCTCTAGGATGCCCGTGATCTACGTCACGCCGCCCAAGTCTGATCGGTCACGGTAAAGCGGCGGAGGGCGGCGGCGGCTGTGTCCGGGTCGTGGTGGGCGGCCAGTTCGAAGGCGTCGTAGCCGCAGCGCCGAAGAAGGCCGATCTGGTCGACGGTGAACGGGCCGGTGGCCCGCAACTGACCGGCGAAGCCGAGACGGCGGAGGAGGCGGCCGGCAGTGAAGGGCCGGCCGTCGGCGGGGCCTTCAAAGCGGACCGCCACCAAGTCGAGCCGCGGCAGCCACGGGGTCAGCGCCTCGGGCGGTTGGTGGGACGGGATCTCCACGCCCAGGCGCCGCGGGGCGGCCCGGTCAACCGCCTCGACGAGGCGGTGGAGGGGCATGAGCAGCGCGTCGGCGCCGGGCAGCGGGCCGTCCGGGGTGTCCGGGCGGCGGAACGGGTCGCGGGCGGTCTCGCCGGAGTCAAACAACAGCATGGAGGGCCTCCTTGAACAGGGCCAGCCCGGCGCGGCGGACGGTCTTCAGGAATGGTTCGCCGGGGCGGCGCAGCTCCACATACCGCTCAACGATGCGCTGCAGGGCCATCGGCACCTCGTCCTTCGGTACCGCCGGGCCGAGCACCCGGCCCAACGAGACCTCGCCGGCGGAAGCGCCGCCGAGCTGGATCTGGTACCACTCCTCGCCCTTCTTATCGACGCCGAGGATGCCGATGTGGCCCACGTGATGGTGGCCGCAGGCGTTCATGCAGCCGGAGAGGTTGAGCCGCAGGTCGCCCAGGTCGTAGACGTAGTCAAGGTCGTCGAAGTGGTCGAGGATCGCCTTGGCCACCGGGATAGAACCGGCATTGGCCAGGGAGCAGAACTCCCAGCCGGGGCAGCAGATGGGGTCGGTGAGCAGGCCCACGGTGGGGGTGGCCAGACCGGCGGCGGTCAGCTCACGATGCAGGTCCGGCAGTTGGGAGGCGCGAACATCCGGCAGCACCAGATTTTGATGGTGGGTGGTGCGCACCTCGCCGAGGCCGAACCGCTCGGAGAGGGCGGCCACGGTCAGCAGTTGCTCGCTGGTGATGTCTCCGGGCGCCGTACCGGGTCGCTTCAGCGAGAGGTGGACAGCCCGGTACCCCGGTACCTTGTGGTCGGCCACGTTGCGCTCCACCCAGCGGGCGAAGGCCGCGTCCCCGGCCAGCGCCGAGGTTAGGGCATTCTCCTCCCCGGCGGGGTCGGTCACCCGGTAGGACGGCGGCCGGAAGTGGGCCTTCATGGCCTCGATGCGCGCCGCCGACAGGGTGAGCGCGCCGCCGGCGAGGCGGGCGTACTCCGCCTCCACCGCGTCGGTGAAGGCGTCAATGCCGTACTCCCGGACCAGGACCTTGATCCGTGCCCGGCGCGGGTTGTCCCGCCGGCCGTAGCGGTTGTAAACCCGCAGGATCGCTTCCAGGTAAGCGAGGATCTCGCGCTCCGGCACAAAGCCGCGAACGCGCTCGCCCAGCATCGGCAGGCGGCCCAGGCCGCCCCCCACCCAGACCTCGGCCCCGGTCTCCCCGTCCCGGGTCACCAGGTGGAGCCCGATGTCGTGGATGCGCACCGCGGCGCGGTCGTTGCGGGCGCCGCTGACGGCGATCTTGAACTTGCGCGGCAGGTAGGCGAACTCCGGGTGGAGCGTCGACCACTGGCGGAGCAACTCGCAGTAAGGCCTTGGATCCACCGCCTCGTCGGGCGCGATGCCGGACAGCGGGTCGGCGGTGATGTTGCGGATGCAGTTGCCGGAACTCTGGATGGCGTGCATCTGCACTTCCGCCAGTTCGGCCAGCAGGTCCGGAACCTCTTCCACCCGGGGGTGGTTGATCTGGAGGTTCTGCCGGGTGGTGAAGTGCCCATAGCCCCGGTCGTAGACCCGGGTAATCCGGGCCAGCTTCCGCAATTGGGCCGCCGACAGCTCGCCGTAGGGTATGTTGATCCGCAGCATCGGCCCCTGGCGCTCGAAGTAGAGACCGTTCATCAGGCGCAGCGGGCGGAATTCGTCCTCGGAGAGCCGGCCCGCCAAGTAGCGTCGTGTCTGATCGCGGAACTCGGCGACCCGCTCGTCCACCAGGGTTTGGTCGATCCGGTTGTACTGATACATGGCGTCGCTGGGTTGAGAGTGATTCTGGGGGGGAACGTAGCAGGGCGGTGGACGACCTAAAAGGAATAACTCGTTCTATTTTTATAACGCATATTCCAGTTGGGTTCCGGTCCTTTGCGCCTCCCGGTGGGTGGTGCGGTCCGGTGTCCCCTGGCCGGGGCGAGGAGCCGCGGATTATACTCATTCATTCGACGTGCCAGACCGTAAGCCAGATCACCGCCCCGCGTGCCCGGAAAGCCGGCCCCCACACCCTCACGAAATAAAGTTGGACGATGGACTACTACCCGATCTTTCTCGACCTGCGTTACCGTACCTGTCTCGTGCTCGGCGGCGGTGAAAACGCCGCGCGGAAGGCCGAGGGCCTGTTGAAGGCCGGGGCCGAGGTGGTCCTGATGACCCCCGCGCTGGAGCCCCCCACGGAGGCGCTATTGGCCGCCCACCCGGATCGGGTCCATCACCGCGCCAAGGCATACACCCCGGGCGACGAAGAGGGCGCGGCGTTGGTCCTCTCCGCATGCGAGGACGACGCCATCGACCGGGCGGTCCACGCCGCCTGCACGGCGCGAGGGATTCCGGTCAACGTGGTGGACCGGCCGGCCTTCTGTAGTTACATCACCCCCGCCTTGGTGGACCGCTCGCCGCTGCTGGTGGCCATCTCTAGCGGCGGCGCCGCGCCGGTGCTGGCGCGGCAGATCCGCAGCCGCCTGGAGACCATGCTACCGGCGACCTACGGGCGGCTGGTGGCGCTGGCTGGCCGTCTGCGCGACCGGGTGCAGCAGGCGCTGCCCGCCTTCGATCAGCGGCTGCGTTTCTGGGAGCGGGTCTTTGACGGCCCGGCGGCGGAGGCGGTCCTCTCCGGCCGGGAGGCCGAGGGTGAGGAGCGGATGGTGCGGATCCTCGAAGAGGAGGCGGCGCAGCAGAACCCCATGGGCGAGGTCTTCCTGGTGGGCGCCGGCCCCGGCGATCCCGATCTGCTCACCTTCCGCGCTCTGCGGCTGATGCAACGCGCCGACGTGGTGCTTTACGACCGTTTGGTGGCGCCGGCGCTGGTCGATTTGGCCCGCAAGGACGCCGAGCGGATCCCGGTGGGTAAGGCGAAGAACCACCACACCGTGCCCCAGGAAGAGATCAACCGCCGCTTGGCCGATTTGGCCGCCTCGGGCAAACGGGTGCTGCGCCTGAAGGGTGGCGATCCGTTCATCTTCGGGCGCGGCGGTGAGGAGTTGGAAGGGTTGTTGGAGCGTGGCATCCCCTTCCAGGTGGTCCCCGGGGTGACCGCCGCCCAGGGGTGCGCGGCCTATGCGGGGATTCCGCTGACCCACCGCGACTACGCCCAGAGCTGCCGTTTCCTCACCGGCCACCGCCGGGACGGACGTCTTGATATCACCGAGTGGGGCCCGTTCCACGAGGACGAGACCCTGGTCTTTTACATGGGGCTCTCCAACCTGCCGGAGATCTGCCGCCAGTTGTTGGATGCCGGCATGCCCGCCGACCACCCCGCGGCGGTGGTGGAACAGGGGACCACCCCGGCCCAGCGGGTCGTCACCGCCACGCTGGAGACCCTCACCGACCGGGTGACCGAGGCCGCCCTGGGCGGGCCGGCGCTGACCATCGTCAGCAAGACGGTGCGCCTGGCGCCGTCGCTGACTTGGTTCCACGGGGCGGAGGATGCGCCGCCTGCCTTCCCAAACCACGGGTGCCTGTCCGCGGAGGTGCCGGCCCGCTCGGGTTAGGCCGTGATGGCGGGGTTGCGCGGTATCGGGAAGCGCCTCCAGGGGTTGCCGTGGCAGTGGCTCGTATTGGGCCTGCTGCTGGGGGGCGGTATCGCCGTCTCCTTGTGGGGGCCGTGGGATACCGGCGACCTGGCGGCGCTGGGGGAGGCCCTGGAGGGGCGGCCGTGGGTGCTGCCCGTGGCGGCGGCGGTGCAGGCCGTCCTTTTCATCTTCGCCATGCCCGGCAGCGTCGTCCTGTGGGTGGTGGCGCCCTTCTACCCGCCGTGGATGACCACGGTGGCGCTGGTGGTGGGCAGCACCGCGGGTGCCCTGGGGGGGTACGCGGTGGCCCGGCGGCTGGGTGCGGCCGGCGATGGCGTAGCGCAGACTGGACGTGCCGTGACCTTGCTGGCCCGCAACGGTGATTTCCTTACCCAATGCGCGTTGCGCGCGTTTCCCGGATTTCCTCACGCCCCGGTGAACTACGGGGCCGGCGTGCTGGGCCTGCCGCGGACGACGTTTCTCTCCGCGGCGGTGGTGGGATTGACGGTGAAGTGGTGGGTCTACGCCTCGGCGATTCACGGTGCGGTGGAGATGGCGGAGGGTGAGTCCATCGGCGCCGGTCCGGTGGTGGCGCTGCTGCTGCTCTGCGGGTTGGCGGTGGGTGGCGCGCTGTTGCGCCGTCGGCTCCTGGCCCGGAGC
>SKYL01000027.1 GCA_007127935.1 Halorhodospira sp.
GGCGCGTAGCGCCGCGAGTTTTTGCGCGCGGTCCTGATCGGCCGAGAAGCGCAGGGAACCCGAAGGGCGCGTCCGGTTAGCCCGGCAGGGACCACATCCCGGCAGTGCTTGCCGAAGACATCCCCCTACGGCCAAGGCGGCTCCGGTTGCCACGGGCCCTCGGGCGGCTCCCGGGCGGCGTCCATGTCCCCCTCCAGCCACCCCCGCAACGTCTCCGCGAACCGCCGCCTGACCCGGGGATCGGCCAGCGGCTGGTTGTGGCGGGCGCCCTCGATGCGCCATAGATAGCGGGGCTCTCCGGCCGCCTCGAAGAGAATCTCCCCGTGGTGGGGCGGAATCGTCCGGTCGTCCTCGGCGACGATCAGCAGCAGCGGCATCGGCGCCAGCAGGCCAACATGGTCCAGCGGGGCGTAGTCGTCACCGACGAACCACGACAAGGGATACTGGAACGGCCACGTCAACCAGAAATCCCCCAGCTTCTCCCGCGTGATGCCCCGGTAGCTGGCGAATGGACTCTCGGCGATGAGGCCCACCGGGGGCGCCTCTTCCCAATGGGCCACGGCGGTGACGGCCACCGTCGCCCCGAGGCTCTGGCCGAAGACGATGAGCCGCCCGGCCTCGACCCCGTCCATTTCCAGCACGGTGCGCAGCGCCGCCTCGGCGTCCAGGTGGACCCCGTTGAAGGTGGGCCGCCCTTCGGAGTGGCCGAAGCCCCGGTAGTCGAAGAGGAAGACGTTGAACCCCTCCCGGGGCAGCCACCAGACCGCCACCACGTGGGTGCTGACGTTCTGGGCGTTGCCGTGGAAGAAGAGGACGGTGCCGTGGGTCTCCTCGGCCCGGGAAGGCAGGAACCAGCCGTGGAGGGGCGTGCCGTCGGGGGCCTCGAAGAAGACGTCCTCGTAGATCAGCCCCGCATCGGCCGGGTCCCAGTAGTGGTCGGTGGTGGGAAAGAAGAAGAGCCGCTGGCACCCGGAGAGCGCCAGGGCGATCCATAGCAGGACGAACAGCCTGGGTGCGCTCATCGTCTCTCCCGACCAGGGGGGGCAAAGCCCACGGCGGCGCTAGAAATAGCGGTGCAGCGCCACTTGTCCATGGGTCACCCGTACCGTGTAGTCTTCCTCCCGCGCCGCCGTGAATCTTACCGCGGTTCGCCCGGTGATGCGGATCCCGGCCTCGGCGGCCACCCGCCAGGCGTCACCGTCGTCCTCATCCCCAGCGGCTCCCGCGTCGTGAAAGCGCAGGGCGCGGGCGCTCAGGCGCAAACGCACGGGGTGGGAGGTGTAGAGCGCCTCGAACCGTGCGCCGGCGCCGGCCCGGTAGTTGTCCTCCAGGCGGCCGGAGCCGCGCAACTCCCCCTCGGTGGCCGCGTAGAGGGTGATCCCCTCGCCGATCCCCCAAGCCGGACCGAAGTGACCGCCGGCCTCCGCCATCAGCGGTCGCTCCCCAGTGGCCGGGTCGCGATGGCGCTGGATGCCGACCCGGGTCCCCCACGACCACTTGCGGAAGAGGTGGCCGCGTGGCGAGAGGGAGCGCAGGTCGAGGATGCGCAGCCGCTCCAACTCCACATCCTCCCCGGCGGCGTGACCGCTGCGGGACGGGATATCGCGGTAGGCACGCACCTCGGTTTCCAGAAAGGCGATCTGGGCCCCCCGCAGGTAGCCCTCCGGCGGATCCAGCAGGTCGTGGTAGGAGGCGCGCCATTGCAGGGCGGCGTAGTCCACGCCGTCGTAACGGCCGACGGCGATGCCGGCGCGCTGGGTTGGGTGCCCGTGATCCGGCCGGTGTTTCGGTACCGGGGGTGGTGGCAGCGGTTCGGCGCGCACCCGGCTGCGGGCGATCAAGAGGGCGTGGCGGCGCGTGCGCGCCGCTTCACCCAGGGGTTCCAGTTGGGCCAGCAGATCGAGGTAGAGGTAGGCGGCCTCCAGCAAGTGTGCCCGTTCGGCGTCCGGCCGCGCGGTCAGGGCCGGGGCGTCGGTCTTTAGTTCCCCCCGCGCCAATGCCTCGACCTTTTCCTGATCGCTCCGGGAAAGTCCGTGGAGGGCGTGGTCCAGCGTCCGCATCACCGACGGCCGGTAGTGGACGCCGGCCAGCAATCCCTCCTGCTCCACCACGGCGCGGACGGTGTCGGTGGGGATGGTCCACACGGAGAAGCGGTCGATGAGATCGAGATCGGGGTCGGCGACCTCCAGCAGGGAGAGCAGGCGGTAAGAGCAATTCTGAAAGAAGAAGTAGTAGGGGAAGCCGATCTCGTCCAGTTCCCACAGGTGGGCCATCAAACGATCAATCGCCTCCTCATCCAGATGCAGTTCGTACTCCCAGAGATCGCGGTTCTCCAGGTGGGTGTACTCGTTGACCTTCTCGTAGTACGGAAGCACCGAGTAGATGCCGGGGTAGCCGCCGAAGACCCCGCGCAGGGCGAAGATGATCCCGCTGTCCTCCTCGGTGTAGGCGGCGTGGTTGACGGCGAAGGCGGTAAGCGGCATGTGCCGGGTGCCGCCTTGGGCATCAAGGCGCAGCAGAGTGTGGCCGAACATGGAGGCGGGGTTGCCCATGTAGGCGTCGGCGAAGATCAGCACCACGCGCTGGGCGTCCACCCGTTGGCGCCACGCCTCGTAGTCGCGGCAGGCCGGGCGGGGCGGCGGCGCGGCGCCGTGGTCGAATCCGATCTGTTCGGCCAGGAAGCGGCGCCGGGCCGGGTAGCGGCAGGCGGCGTGGTCTTCTTCGGCCCCTGGCTCGACCGGGAGGTAGAGGGCGGCCAGCGTCGCCTCCAACTCCGCCGCCGGGTCCCGGTCGCCGCCGGGAGCAAGGTAGAAACCGGCGGTGACCACCGCGCCGCGCCGGGAGATGCCGAAAACGCGGGGTTCATACCGCAGCAGATTGAGCCAGCGGCGATCGGCGGCCAACGCCTGTTCATCGGCGGCGGCCAGGACGGTCTCGGGTACTGCGGCGGCGGCTGGTGCCCAAAGGACCGTCAGGGAAAGCACCACCGGCGCCAGTATGGAGGTGATCGAGTAATACCGGCGGCGTCGTGACAAAACGGGGTGGACCCAAGTGGGCATCACGGCGAAGCGCGCTGCCGGTGAAAGAAAGGAAAGGGCCCCCCAGGGGGGAGTGAGGGGCCGGTTGAAACGCGGTTTAAGCGGTGTAACGGGCGAGGGAGGCGTCCCCGGCCATGGTCGTCTCGAGGTTACGCAGCGCCTCGCCGGCGGTGACATTCTCGGACGGGAAGATCCGCTCGAAGTTGCCCTGGGTGTGGGCGAAGAAGGCCCCATGGTCGGCCTCGTCGATGCCCATCAGCGTGGCCAGGGTCTCCAGCGCCTCACCGCCGCCGTTGGACATGTCGCGGGCCACCTGCTCCATGTTGTCGGACATGAACTGCGAGGCGTCGGCGGTGATGACCGCGCCGTGCTGGCAGCCCAGGGTGCCCGAGGTGATGCCGAACATCTGGTTGAGGGAGGTGCCGTTGGTGGTCACCGCCAGGATATCCTGGGCGATGCCGGACTGGCCGTCCCACAGCATGGTACCGAGGCCGCAGCCGGTGTTGTCGGCCTGAGCGGCGCCGCCGGCCAGAAAGAGGGTGCCGGCAACGGCAACGGACGCAATGCGCTTCTTCATGGAGACACTCCTTATCGCTGTGACTTACTAGATGGAGTCGTGATCATGTGTCATGTTTCACAGAGTTTCAAGCACAGGGGCATCCAGGTCATAAATCGCAAATCGTCAGCTGAAACGGTACGTCCTCCTGGGCCAATGCCGGCCGGGAGTGGGTGTCGGGTTGGTGCAGAAAGCGGACGGTAATCATGTGCCGGTTGCCGGTGACCTCGGGGAAATGGGGGCATTGGGTCGGAACTTGCACGCGGATCAGTTGAATGGGGCGGCTGTCGAAGGGAGGGCGGTATTGCCAAGCGCCTTGTTCGGCGTGGATCGATTCCGGTTGGGCGGTGTCACGTTGTAGGTGAAGGATCAAAGCGGTGGCGTCGCGGAGATCGGAGAAGTGGTCCAGCCACCGTTCCAGGTCGGCCTGTCTCTGCCCATGGGGTTGAGATAGCCAGCGATGGTAGGCCGGGAGGTCGAAGCCGCAGGTCCCGGCGCCCACGGCGTGGCGTTGGGCAATGGCGCAAAGCAGTTCATCGTCGCGCAGTGTTTGGCCCAGTCCGGCGCCTGCGGCGTCGATGCGGTTCAACAGGTCGCGGCAAAGGGCCTTCTCATCCGCCACCTCGTCTTCGGGGCGGGTCCCCAGAGTGGCGATGCGTGAGAGCCCTCCTGCCAGGCGATCCAGTTCCTTGATGAACTCCGAGCGGATGTCGCCGCGGTCGAGAATGCCCAGCGCGCCGAGAAGTGCATCCACCGCCATGCGGCTGTCCACGACCCGCTTTCCCTGAAGCGCTTCGGCGGCGGCCTCGAAATAGTATTCCAGCCGGAGAACAGTGCGGATGCGCTCGCCGAGCGGGTGCTCGTAAGTGATCCAGGTCGATGCCGTCTTGCTCATGTTGGCCTTCCTCGCCGGTTGCGCCGGGGGGGTGCGCGGCCGTCCCGGGCCAGAAAGTGGCGGTGGAGCGCGGCCACTTGTCCAATCAACGTAGCCGGGGATTCCCGGTTGTCCAATACGAAATCCGCCCGGGCCAGCCGTTGCTCCCGATTCGCTTGCGCCGCCACGCGGTGTTCCGCCTCCGACGGTGGGATGCCTTCCCGGCGTTGCAAGCGCCGCAGTTGCTCCGCCGGCTCGAGGTCCACCACCACGACCCGGTCGACATCGCGGTCCATCCCGGTTTCCACCAGCAAAGGTACCACCACCACCACGTACGGGGCATCCACACATCGTAGTCGGTTTCTTAGCGCTTCCCGGATGCGGGGGTGGAGGATCTCCTCCAGGCGTCGGCGGTCGGCGGGGTCGGCGAAGATACGGTCCGCCAGGGCGGCGCGGTCAAGGGTGCCGTCCGGATGGCGGACGCCGGCGCCGAAGGCGGCCAGTACGGCGGCGAGGCCGTCGCTGCCGGGGCGCACCACTTGCCGCGCCAACAGGTCGGTATCGATCACCGGGGCGCCCCGGGCCGCAAAGAGCGCGGCGGTGGTGCTCTTGCCCGAGGCGATCCCGCCGGTGAGTCCGATGCGCAGGGGGTCGCTCATAGGTACCACGCGGTGAAGGGTTCATGGGCCAGCAGCAGCAGCCACCCCGCGCCGGCCAGAAACGGCCCGAAGGGGATCTTCCGGCTCGGGGGGTGCCCCGCGAGCAGCGGCGCCATGGCTGCCACCAGCCCTGCCACGGCGGCCATGAGCACCAGGGCGGGGAGCGCCGTCCAGCCGATCCACGCGCCGAGAGCGGCGGTCAGCTTGTAGTCGCCGTATCCCATGCCATCCCGTCCGGTGCGCCACCGGAAGAGTTGCCCCACGGCCCACAGGGCCAGATAACCGGCGGCGGCGCCGATGATTGCGCTCTCGGGCGCCGGTCCGTGGGGTGAAGCGGCGGCCCACACCAGACCGGCCCAGAGCAGCGGCAAGGTCAGAACGTCAGGCAGCAACAAGTGCTCGAGGTCGATGACCGCCAGGGCCAGCAGCGTCCAGCCGACCACGGCCACGACGGCGGCGTGGAGGTTGGGACCCAGTACCGCCACGGCGGCCACGGCACTGGAGGCGCAGGCGATCTCCAGCAGGGGGTAGCGCGGCGGGATCCGGGTGCCGCACCCTCGGCAACGACCTCGGAGCCACAGGTAGCCGAGGAGGGGGATGTTCTCCAGGGCGCCCAACGGTCGCCGGCAATGGGGACAGTGCGAGCCGGGCACGGCGAGGTTGAACCGGGAGGCGGGTGGCGCCCCGCCGGTCTCCCCGTCCAGGTGCTCCCGGCACCCTTCCCGCCAGTGGCGGTCCAGCATGATTGGCAGCCGGTGAGCCACCATGTTGAGGAAGCTGCCCGCCACTAGGCCGAGGATGGCGGCGGCACCCAGGGCGGCGGTCCACTCCGGTTCCACGATGACGAACTCCGCTGCGGATGGAGAGGACGATTCTACAGGCGATATCTTCCTAAAAGAGGGTGCCCAACTGAAAGATCGGCAGGTAGAGGGCAGCGACAATGGCCGCCGTAACCAGTCCCGCCACGGTGATCAGGGCCGGCTCCACCCAGGCGGCGAGGCGTTCCAGCCGTTGTTCCAGCCGGTGGCGGTGGTAGTCGGCGGCCTGCCGGAGCATCTCGTCCAACCGGCCACACTCTTCACCGATGGCGGCCAAGTGGGCGCCGGTGGCCGTCGCCGGGTCGGTGTGGCGCAGCGCCCGGGGGAATGGGGTGCCGGCGGCCACCGCCCGGTGCGCCTGGTCGATGTGCTCCCGCAGTGGATCTCCGGCGGCTTGGGCGGCGTGAGGCAGGGCGTCCAGCAGCGGCACACCGGCCGCCAGTAGCCGTCCCAGCGTTCGAAAGAGGCGCTCCAGGGCGGCATCCCGCTGGATGGCGGCGAGGCGGTGCCGCCACCACCGCCGGAGGATCGCGCGGCGGCCACGGTGCCACCGCCGCCAGACCAGCGTAAGAGCGGAGATCAGCACGGTTCCCACGGCGACGGCGCCCGGCAGGAGCGCCGCCACACCGTGGGACGCGGCCACCACCCACCGGGTGAGCCACGGCAAGGCCGCCCCGCTCTGGGCGTAGAGCGCCTCGAACCGGGGGGCTACCACCACCAGCAGCAGGATGACGACCGCTGAGGCCATGGCGGCGATCCACGCCGGATAGGCCGCGGCGCGCCGAATTTGCCGGATCGATGCGTGCCGGTGGCGCAACTCGTCGGCCACCGTGTGCAGTGCCTCCTCCAACGCGCCGCACTCTTCACCGGCCGCCAGTAGGGCGATGAGGATCGGGTCGAGGCGCGGCAATTGTTCGCCGGCCACGGATGAGAAGGTTTGGCCGAGCTCCACCGCGTCGCGGACCTGGCGCAATCCATCCCGCAGAACCGGGCGGCGTTGCTCCCGGCCCACAGCACGCAGCGCTTGGTTCAGGGGCATCCCGGCCTCCAACAGGGAGCCCAGGTGGGCCAAGGCGGCGGCCGTTTCATCCGGTGAGGGCCGGCCGCCGAGGGATATGCGGCGCACGGCCGAGCGTCGGACGGTCACCGGTTCAATGCCCCTGCCCCGCAACCCTTCCCGCAGGGCGGTGACGGATTCGGCGTGACACTGCCCCGTGACGCGGCTTCCGTGGGCGTCGACCCCGTGCCAACGGTAACTTGCCACGGCGGCTACTCCCGGACCACCCGGCGTACTTCGGCGAGGCTGGTGACCCCCCGGGTGACCAGGTCGAGGCCCGCCGAGAAGAGATCCCCGGCTCCCGCCCGTCGTGCCTCCGCGTCGAGCGTCTCGGGAGGGGCGCCCTCCGCCACGGCGCGGGCCATCTCCGGCGTGATGGGGAGGACCTGGAAGAGGCCGGTGCGCCCACGGTAGCCGCCGTGGCACCGGCGGCAGCCACGGTCCCCGCCGGCCGCATAGACGGAGACCGGTGGTTCCGCCAGCGACAATTCTTGTCGTGCCGCATCCGATAACGGATCGGGGCGGCGGCAGTCGGGGCAGAGCCTGCGCACCAAACGCTGGGCCACCACCACGCTAAGGGACGAGGCGACGTCGTAGGGTGCCACCCCCATATGGATCAGCCGCTCCACCGCACCGACGGCGGTGCGGGTGTGGAGGGTGGAAAGGACCAAGTGGCCGGTCTGGGCCGCCTTGACGGCGATGTCTGCGGTCTCCGCGTCGCGGATCTCGCCGATCATGATGATGTCGGGGTCCTGGCGCAGGAAGGCGCGCAGGGCGGTGGGGAAGTCGAGCCCGGTCTGCCGGTGTACCGCGGTTTGGGTTGCCCCCGGCGCCTCCATCTCCACCGGGTCCTCCACGGTGCAGATATGCCGTTCCGGAGTGTTCACCGTGCGCAGCGCCGCGTGCAAGGTGGCCGACTTGCCTGACCCGGTGGGGCCGGTGACCAGGATCAGGCCGTCGGGCCGTGCGACGGCCTCCTCCAGAAGGGTGCGGGGGCCCGGCGGGCAGCCCAGTTCATCGAGCCGGTGGACGCCGGTGGACTCGATGAGCCGCAATACCAGTTTTTCGCCGTGGATGGTGGGGCAGGTGGAGGCGCGGAAGTGAAGTCGGCGGCCGCCGGCTCCCTGCAGTTCCACACGGCCATCCTGGGGCAGCCGCCGCTGGGCTACGTCCATACGGCCCAGGAGCTTGAGGCGGGCCACCGCTTTTGTGACCACTGTCGCCGGTGGCGGGCGGACCGTGCGCAGCAGGCCGTCGATGCGAAGCCGGATCCGCCAGCCGTCGCCGCTTGGTTCCAGGTGGATGTCGGAGGCCCCTTGGGCGACGGCGTCGCGGGCCAAGTGGTCGACGAAACGGACCGGTGCACGGTCTTCTTCCATGATTGCTACTCCCTTCCTTGGGCGCGGGCGGTGCGAGAAAAAATAATCCGGATTGCCCCAACGTTTCAAGGAATACAAAAAGAGCCATATCCGTCATCGCCCTTCCCCCGTCATTGCGAGCGCAGCGAAGCAATCTCCAACCAGGGACCGTCACCAGTGGAAGCGCCGCTGCCGCGGCCGGATCGGCAGGCGGCCGCGCCAATACTGAATGAGCAGGAAGCCGGTGGCCATGCCGCCCAGATGGGCGAAGTGGGCGATTCCGGCCACCGTACCGGTGATGCCCGCAAAAAGTTCAAACGCCCCGTAGGCGATAACGAAGTACTTCGCTTTGATGGGAATGGGCGGGAAGAGCAGCATCAGCCGGTGGTTGGGGAACATCATGCCGAAGGCGAGCAGGATGCCGAAGACGCCCCCGGAGGCGCCCACGGTGGGGTAGATGTGCCCGTCGGCGGCGGCCTGGGTCGCCACGAAGAGTTGGACCAGTCCGGCGCCGATGACGCAGACCGCGAAGTAGATCGCAAAGGTGCGTGAGCCCCAGGCGTGTTCCAGGTGGATGCCAAGCATCCACATGGCGAACAGGTTGACGAAGAGGTGGAGCAGGTTGCCGTGGAGGAAGGCGTAGGAGACCAACTGCCACGGCTGGAACTCCGGAATCGGTCCCCAGGTGAACGGGATCGGTCCGCCCACATGCAGCGGCCAGAGGGCGAAGGTCGGGTAGAGCGCCGCCGGGCCGACCATCGTCTGGAGGAGAAAAATGCCGCCGTTGGCAATCAGCAGAAAGCCGATCACCGGCGGGAAGTGAGACCGAGTGGGCGGTTCGGGTGTGGGCTCCATGGCTGAAGGGTAAACGGTTTTCGCCCCTTTCGCAGTTCGGGAGTGGCATAATCGAATACCGAGGAGAACGATAAGGGGGATAGCGTGGTCATCGTCGGTGGAGAGGGGTCTCCGCCGTCCGCGGTGGGCACGGAGGGCCGGCGGCGGGACCCCCTGACGCGTCTGCGTAGCCGCCGCGCTTTCGAGGCGCGGTTGGAGGCCTTGTTGGGCGACACTGAGGGGTCGCCCCGTCATCACGCTTTGCTCTATATCCACATCGAAGGTCTTCGGCCGGTGGTTTCCGTGTTCGGGTCCGAGGCTGGAGACGCCTTGCTGCGCCGTATCGGAAAGCGGTTGCAAGGCCGGCTGCGGGCGCCGGATTTCGCCGCGCGTCTGGAAGAGGACGTGTACGGGGTGCTGCTCCATCGGCGTGGGCGGCAGGATGCGCTTCGGGTGGCCGAGCAGATCTACGACGCGCTTTCCACGCTGCGTTTCTGTTGGGAGGGGCGTCCTTGTCTGGTGCGTGTCGCCATGGGCGTGGCCGCTGTCCGCCCGGGTTCCGATACGTTGCCGGAAGTGCTTCGGGCGGCGGACCGGGCGTGCCGGGAGGCGGCCGGAAGCGGAGCCGGTTTTCTCGGTGGCGGGGATGCGTCGGAGCCGGCGGGGGAGCGCCTCCGCAGGGGCGCGGCGTGGGGCAGCTGAGTGGCGGGGGCGATGGAAGAGGGCCGCCTGGTTCTTTACTTTCAACGGATGCAACCGTTGCGGGCCGGTGAGGGGATCGAGGGGCGCGGCGAGATCCTGTTGCGGATGGTGGACCCCGGCGGTGGGTTGGTGGCGCCGGCGCAATTTATGGCGGCCGCGGAGCGTTATCACTTGGCGCCGGTATTGGACCGCTGGGTGGTTCGTAACACGCTGGCTGGTCTCGCCCGTCGGCGGCGGGAGCAGCCGGGCGGCCCCGCGCAGCGGGTCTTCGTGAACCTTTCCGGCGGCACGTTGCAGGATGAGCACTTTCCCGAATTTTTGGAGCGTCAATTCGCGGCCCACGGTGTGCCCCCCGCCTGGATGGGGTTCGAGATCCGCGAGGCGGAGGCGTTGGCCCGGCTTCGTGGCGTGCCGCGGGTCATGGCCGCGTTGCGCGAGATGGGGTGTGGCGTGGCCATCGACGATTTCGGTGGGGGCGTGTCCCCGGCCGCTGTCTTCCGGCGGATGCCGGTCGATCTGGTGAAGATCCACGGTCCCTTCGTGCGTGGGATGGCCTACGACGAGAGCTGCCTTGGGTTGGTGGCGGGGGTTCACCGCCGTGCGTTGGCCCTCGGCGCCGAGACGGTCGGGGGCTTCGTGGAGAACCGGGAGGTGCTGCCCAGGCTCACCGCCGTGGGCGTCCACTACGCGCAGGGCTACGCGGTGGATACGCCGAAGGCGTGGTGCTGGGGGGGGGCGGGTCTTCCGCCTCCTTCCCCACCGGGTGACCCGCGGTGTTAGCCGAGGGGGAGATCGTCCAGTGTGATCCCTGGGCCGAAGTGGATGGTGACCTCCACCCGCCGGTTGCGGGCCCGTCCTTCCGGGGTGTCGTTGCGGGCGATGGGCTCTGTCTCCCCGTAGCCGATGGCCCGCATGCGATACGGGGGGATGCCCTGGCCAATCAGGTGCCGTACCACGCTGCTGGCCCGGGCGGCGGAGAGTTCCCAGTTGGACGGGAACTGGGCGGTGGAGATGGGCACGTTATCGGTGTGTCCCTCCACCGACATGCGGGCATCCGTCGCCCGGAGGATGGGAAGGAGTTGGTTGATGGCCGCCCGCCCCGCCGGCTGGAGCTCGGCCTGACCCACCGAGAAGAGGACGTCGTCATCGAAGCGGAAGCTGATGCTGTCCTCGTGGACGATGAGGTCGAGCTGATCATCCCCGAAGTGGTCGAACGGTAGATCGAACTGGGCCGCCAATTGGGCGGCCAGATCCTCCCGGATGTCCGGCACCCCTTCCAGAATGCTGGGGTCGCCTTCGAAGATAAACGGTGTGCCCGACAGGATCCCCGTGCCCGGCGGTTGGTCCATCGGGTCGGGGTCGAGGATGATCAACAGCACCACAAAGAGGATCAGCAACAGCGTGATGACGTCCAAATAGACCAGGAGCCAAGTGTTGTCCTCCTCCTTGGCCCCTTGCACCTGGATGTGGCGGTTGGGACGCCGTACCCGTGGTGATTTGGATTCCGGCACCGTCTACCTCCTAGCGACCGCCCCGGCGTGCGTCTCCGCCGGCCGGGGCCGGCCCGCCGCGGCGCCGGAGCGCCCCCGCTTCGCCCTGGAAGCGCTTGGGGGGCGGTTGCTGGCTCGTTTGTTGCTCCAGCTGTTGCGCCATCTCCGCATCGCGGATCTCATCCTTGTATTGGGCGATGAAGGAGTTCAGCGTCTCGCGCATCAATGTCGGGTTTCGCTTCTGACACATCAGCGAGACGCCCTGCATGATCATGTTCATCAACACCAGCCGCTGTTCGGTACGCCGCTCCAGCTTGGTGGCGATGGGCTTGAAGAAGAGGTTGGCCAGCAAGATGCCGTAGAAAGTGGTCAGGAGCGCCACGCCCATCTGCGTGCCGATCTGGGCGATGTCGCCATCCTCCAGGATGAACATCATGTTGATCAGGCCCACCAGCGTGCCGATCATGCCGAAGGCGGGCGAGAACGTGGCCATGATGCGGAAGATCTCCGCCTCGGCGTGCTCCTTTGCCTGCAGCCGGGTGATGCGCCACTGCAGGAGGTCGAGGATGTCCTCCTCCGGCGTCAGGTCGATGAGAAGCTGCACGCCGGTGCGCAGGAACGGGTTGGCCACGTGTTCCAGCGCGTCTTCTACCGACCGGACGTCGCCCTTGAACCAGAGTTGAGAGATCCGAATCAACTCCTCCATGTCGTCCCGGGTGTAGAGGCGCTCGTTGCGGATAACGATCCACACCAGGCGGAACACCCGCAGGACTTCGTTCATCGGGTAAGCGAGGAAGGTGGCGGCTAGCGTGCCGCCAAGGACGATAGCCAGCCCGGGGCCGTTGATGAGGACGCTGGCCTCCTCGGTCGCCACCAGGAAGATGGCGCCGAGTAGCATAACGCCGCCCAGCATGCCGATTAAGGTAGAGGGATTCATCGCGCCTCCGTTGCCTCCCGCTCCCCGTCCCGGCTAGCCGGGACGCGGCTCCCCTCCACCGGTGGCGTCCCGCAGTGCGCGCAGAACGTCCTCCCGGGCGATGACGCCCACCAGCCGCTGGTGTTCCTCCACCACCGGAAAACTCTTGATTCGCATCTCCACGATGCGCTGCAGGGTCCGCGTCAACGGCATGTCGGGCGAGACGGTGACCGGCTCGCGGGCCATGATCGATCCCACCGTGCGTTCCATGATCGCCTCGTACTGCGGGATCATGGCCTCCACGTTGAAGACGAAGGCCTTCAGCAGGTCGAGCTTGGTGGCCACGCCCAGTAGGCGGTTCTCGTCGTCCACCACCGGGACGCCGTTGAAGTCGTGCTGTTCGAACAGCGTGTGCAACTCGCGCAGCCGTGTCTCCGTGCGCACCGTGTGTGGGTGCTCGGTCATGTAGTCGCGGACGTGGTAGTCCAGGAAGTCGTACATGGAATTCCCACCCTTTACGCACCGTGAAGCCTCCCCCGCGGGCGGCGGGTTCCGCGCACGGGGCGAATCCTTACTATCGCACGACTTGGTGACCTAACCAAGATTGCGTTTTGTAAGGGATTATCCCTGCGTTTTAACGCCCCGGAGCGCGGCTTCTCCGGCGATTCCCTCCCCGGTCGCCACCGCCACCCGCGCCGGATTGCGGACGACGGCCGCCGACGCGCTGGCGTTGGGTGCGCACGGGGGGGGCGAGTTCGACGAAGTACTCCACCGGAGGGGTGGCCGTGGGCACCTTGGCGCCGACGTACTCCTCGATATCGGGCAGCGAGAAGACGTACTCGTCGCAGGCGATGGAGATGGCGTCACCGCTCTCCCCTGCCCGGGCCGTGCGGCCGATGCGATGGACGTAGTCTTCGGGGTCTTGGGGCAGGTCGAAATTGATCACGTGGCTGACGGCGTCGATATGGAGCCCGCGAGCGGCCACGTCGGTCCCCACCAGGATCGGCAGATCGCCGGAGCGGAACTGTTCCAGCAGGCGTTCCCGGTCTTTTTGCGGGATGTCTCCGGAGATCACCGCCGCTTGCAGCTCGTTGCCGTTGAGATGGTCCACCAGCCGCTCGGCGGCGCGCTTGGTGTTGACGAAGATCAGCGTCCGCCGGGGGTCGATGTGGCGCAGCATGCCCACGGTGAAGGCGATCTTGTCCTCCTTGCCCACGTGGTAGAGGGTTTGGCGGATCTTCTCGGCGGTGCGCCGGTCGGCGTCCACGGTGATCCGCTCCGGGTCGGCCATGTGCGCCCACGCCAGTTCCAGGACGCGGTGGGAGAGGGTGGCCGAGAAGAGCATGTTCATTCGCGCCGAGGCCGGCGGCATCCGGCGCAGCAGGAAGCGGATGTCGGCGATGAAGCCGAGGTCGAACATGCGGTCGGCCTCGTCGATGATTGCCACCTCAATGTTCCGCAATTGGAAGACCCGCTGCTTAAAGAAATCGATGATCCGGCCCGGGGTGCCGATGATGACGTCGACCCCCTCCTCCAGTTGCCGGCGTTGGCTGTCGTAACCGGTGCCGCCGTAGATGGCGGCGAAACGCAGGCCGGTGAAGGCGCCAATGGCCTCGGCGTCCTTGTGGATCTGGATGGCCAACTCCCGGGTCGGGGCGAGGCAGAGGGCCCACGGCCCGACGGCATCCTCTTCCACCGGGCTGGTCATCAGGTGGTGGAGGGTGGCCACCAGGAAGGCGGCCGTCTTGCCGGTACCGGTCTGGGCCTCTCCGGCGATACTCTTGCCGGCCAGGGTCTTGGGCAGGGTGGCCGCCTGGATCGGCGTACATTGGGTGAGTCCCGCCGCTTTCAGGCCGTCCAGGATGGATTCGTCGATGGGGAGGTCGGCGAAACGGGTTTCGGTGAGGTGAGTTTGGCTCATGGCACGTAAGCTTACCGGAGCCGGAGGCATCCGGCCACAGGCAAGCCGCCAAGCGGTGACGATGAAGGAGAGAGTGTGATCTGGGCAACCAGCCGTGCGCCGCGCCGGGAGGTCTTTGGTTGGGCGATGTTCGATTTCGCCAACCAAGCCTACACGCTGTTGATCATCACCGTCGTCTACGGCGATCTCTATACGCGGCTCATCGTCGGTGATGCCGCCGACGATTTTCGTCTCGGCAATCTGCTGTGGAGCGGTGCGTTGGCCTTGAGTTACCTGGCGGTGGTGGTGACCGCGCCGGTCTTCGGCGCCATCATGGACTATACGGCCGCCAAGAAACGGTTTCTCTTCGTCAGCTACGCCGCCACGGTGATCACCACCACGGCGCTCTACTGGGTGGAGCCGGGGTACGTGGTGTTGGGCTTTCTGCTCATCGCCTTCTCCAACTACGCCTACTCCATCGGCGAGGCGTTCATCGCCGGGTTTTTGCCGGATATCGCCGCCCCCGGCGAGATGGGGCGGGTCTCCGGGTTGGGGTGGTCCCTGGGCTACGTCGGCGGGATGTTCGCCACGGTGTTCACGGTGCTGTTGCTGGGGGAGGTCAGCGCCGAGAACTTCGACCGCATCCGCTGGGTGGGGCCGTTTGCCGCCGCCTTCTTCCTGATCTGCGCGGTGCCCACCTTCCTCTGGCTGCGGGAGCGGGGAACGCCGCGGCCGCTGCCGGCCGGCATCGGGTACGCCGGCCTCGGTGTCCGGCGGGTGGCCGCCACTCTGCGCGGTATCCATGCCACCCGCGACCTCGCGGTCTTCCTGGTCTCTCTGCTGCTCTCCATGGCCGGGCTCTACATCGTGATCTCGTTCGCCTTCATCTACGGGGCGCAGGTGATCGGCTGGGACGAGCATGTGCGCATGCTGATGTTCATCGTCACCCAAGTCTGCGCCGCGGCGGGGGCGCTCGGTTTCGGGCTGATCCAGGACCGTTTCGGCGCCAAGCGGACGTATATGCTGACGTTGTTGATCTGGATCGCGGCGATCCTGATGATCTGGGGCACGCCGATGATGGCCGCGGGGTTCCGGGCTTGGCTGGGGGTGGAGTGGCAGGCGCAGTATGTCTTCCTGGCCGCCGGGTGTGTCGCCGGGATCGCGCTGGGGTCGTGTCAGTCGGCGGGGCGGACCATGGTGGGGCTCTTCTCGCCCCGCTCCCGGGCGGCGGAGCTGTTCGGTTTCTGGGGGTTGGCGCTGAAGGCCGCCGGGGCGCTGGGGTTGATCTCGGTGGGGCTGTTGCAGGCGGTGGTCGGGCTCCAGGGCGCAATCCTGTTTTGCGGCGTACTCTTCGCCGCGGCTTTCATCGTGGCGCTGGCGGTGGATGAGGCGCGGGGGCGCGGGTACGCGGCGGCGCGGGACGCCGAAGGGCCGCCGCCGCCGTGAGGCCCCCCGTCA
>SKYL01000191.1 GCA_007127935.1 Halorhodospira sp.
CGGTATTCCGGTGGTGGCGCCCCGACGGATCAAGCAATGGGTGCATAGCCACGGGATCACCCGGGTCCTGCTGGCGATGCCCGCGGCGAGCCACGAGCAGCGCCGCCATGTGGTGGAGCGGTTGGAGCCGCTGCCGGTCCACGTCCAGACGGTGCCGGTGATCGCCGATCTGCTCACCGGCCAGGCGGAGTTGGGTCAGGTCCGGGACGTGGATGTGGAGGACGTCCTGGGCCGCGACGCGGTGGTGCCGGACGAGGGGCTGTTGCGCGGCAGCGTTGCCGGCCGGGTGGTGGCGGTGACCGGGGCGGGGGGGTCCATCGGCTCGGAGTTGTGCCGGCAGATCGCCCGCCTGGAGCCGTCCCGCCTAATCCTGATCGAACAGAACGAGTACAACCTCTATCGCATCGAGCAGGAGATCCGCAACGAGGCCCTGGTGGAGGGGCACCGGGTGGATATCCTGCCGTTCTTGGGTTCGGTGGAGCAGGGCCGGCGCATGGAGCGGATCTTCTCCGGCCTGGGGGTGCAGACGGTCTACCACGCGGCGGCCTATAAGCACGTGCCGATCGTCGAGCACAACGTCATCGAGGGGGTGCGCAACAACACCTTCGGTACATGGCGCTGCGCCCGGGCCGCGCTCGACGCCGGGGTGGAGCGGTTCATCCTGATCTCCACCGACAAGGCGGTGCGGCCCACCAATGTGATGGGCGCCAGCAAGCGCTTGGCGGAGCTGGTCCTGCAGGGGATGGCGGCCCGTGTGGACGAGGCGGAGCGGGGGACGTGTTTCTCCATGGTCCGCTTCGGCAACGTGCTCGACTCCTCCGGCTCGGTGGTGCCGCTCTTCCGCGAGCAGATCCGGCGCGGCGGTCCGGTGACTGTGACCCACCCCGATGTCACCCGCTACTTCATGACCATCCCCGAGGCGGCGAGCCTGGTGTTGCAGGCCGGTACCATGGCCGAGGGGGGCGACGTCTTTGTCCTCGATATGGGCGACCCGGTGCGCATCGACGATCTGGCCCGCCGGCTGATCCGGCTCTCCGGGCGTACGCTGCGCGACGAGGAGAACCCGGATGGGCAGATCGCCATCGAGTACGTGGGGCTGCGTCCCGGCGAGAAGCTGTTCGAGGAGTTGCTGCTGGGCGACAACGTCACCGGCACCCGCCACCCGATGATCATGCGCGCCCTGGAGTGGGCCATGCCGTGGGTGGAGGTGGAGCAACACCTGGCGGCCCTGGACCTGGCGGCCCATGAGTTCGACGCCGACCGGGTGCGTAAGCTGTTGGCCCGTGCGGTGGGGGAGTATCAGCCCGCCGCCCGCGACTTCGACCTCCTGATCCAGGCCGAGCGCCCCGCCGGCACCATCTCCCCCCTACGCCGCCCCGACCTGACCCACTAAAGGTCCGGGAAGAGGATCTCCAGCATTCGTCGGGTGGCGTCGGCATCGCGGGTGCGGCCCATCTTCTCCAACGCTTCGATCTGTACCCGTAGGGCGTCGGCGGCGTGCCGCCCGCCCCGGTACTGTTCCGCGACCCACGCCGCCCGTTCGGCGGCTTCCGGGTACGCTCCTTCCTTCAGCCGCAGGCGCGCCATGCGCAACTCTTCCGCGGCCATGTCCCCCCGCAGTTCGTTCATTCCCCGCAGGGCCGTGGCGGCCCGTTCCCCCTCCGGATAACGCACCACCAAGTCGCGGTAGTACCCGAAGGCGCGCCGCGCCAGCGCGGTGTCGGGCGGCAGGCTGTTGCTTTCGTTCCACCGCGCGTGGGCGGCGGCGCCGCGCAGGTAGAGGGCGTACTCCACGTCGGCCGGCTCGATCTCGTCGCCGTGGTCCGCCGCCTCTTCGGCAAAGACGCCGGCCCACAGCATGGCGTCGTCATGGCGCCCGATGAGCGTCGCGGTGTAGGCCATCTCCAGCAGGACGCGGCGGCCGTGGGGGGTGGCGGGGTGTTCGTCGTGGAGCTGCTTGAGCGTATCCAGGGCCGCCTCCGGGTCGCCACGCTCCAGCGCCTCCATGGCGGAGGCGTGGAGGCCGGCCGCTTCGGTCCGTTGTGCTTCGCTGACCCGCCCACCGGTGGCGGAGCAGCCGGCAACGGCCGTCGCTAGTGCCAGAACCGCCAGTAGGCGGTATCCTGGTTTGTGGAAGGACACAGAATCCATCGGTTCCCTCTTGGGGCTGCGACGCTATGGTGCACCATGTTAAGCCGATCTGTCCGCGCTGAGCGAGTCCGCCGACGCCGTGGGTCCCGCCTCGGTCCGGTGGCGGCGGCGCTGCTGCTCCTCGCGGCGGCGGTCCCCGTTTTCGCCACACAGGGCGGGGGCGCCGGCGATGAGCCGGTCACCCTGAACTTCGAGGCCGCCGATATCCGTTCGGTGATCGCCATGGTCTCCGAGCGCACCGGGCGGAATTTCATCGTCGATCCGCGGGTGCGCGGCGAGGTGACCATCATCTCCCACCGGCCGGTGGACTCCGATCAACTCTACCAAGTCTTCCTTTCAGCGTTGCAGATCCACGGCTTCGCCGCCATCCCGGCGGATGGGGCGGTGCGCATCGTGCCCCGGGCGTTGGCCCGCCGCGACCACACCGAGGTGGCGGTGCCGGCGGAGCGGGACGGGTACGAGTTCATCACCTGGGTGATCCACCCGGAGCACGTGGAGGCGGCGGAATTGGTGCCGATCCTGCGGCCGTTGGTCTCCGATGAGGGCCACATGGCGGCCTACCCGAAGTCCAATGCGCTGGTCCTCTCGGAGTCGGCCGGCAATATCGAGCGCATTCGCCGGTTGGTGGCGCGGGTGGACCGCGACACCACCGGGGTCACCGAGGTGGTTCCGCTGCGGCACGCCTCGGCGGTGGAGGTGGTGGGGATCGTCGAGCGCATGGAGCCCGAGGAGCGGGCCGGCCGGCGGCTCCTGCTGGCCGCCGACGAGCGGACCAACAGTGTGCTCATCGGCGGTGATCCGGCGCGGCGGCCGGCGGTGCGGGCGCTGGTGCGCGGCCTCGACGAGCCCACCGATGATGACGACGGCACGGCGGTGATCTATCTGCGCTACGCCGACGCGGTGGAGATGGTGCCGATCCTCGAGGGGTTGGCGGAGGGGCTGTTGAGCACCCCCGACCGGGAGTCCGGGCGCGGGATCACGATCCACGCCCACGAGAGCACCAATGCGCTGGTTATCAGCGGGCCGCCGGGGGCGTCGGTGTCGCTGGGCCGGGTGGTCCGGCGGCTCGATGTGCGCCGCGCGCAGGTGTTGGTGGAGGCGATCATCGCCGAGGTCTCCATGGAGCGGCTCCACGAGTTCGGCGTGCAGTGGGGGGCGCTGGGCGACAGCGGTGTCGGTCTGGTGAACTTCGGCGTGGCCGGCGACGGCTCGTTGATCACCCTCGGCGAGGCGGCTCAGACCCGGGGGCAGACCGGTGTGCCCCGGGTGGATGGGTTGGTCGCCGGCGCTGCCGATGAAAGGGGCAACATCGGCGTCCTGCTGCGCGCCCTGGCGGGCGATTCCGATACCAACGTGCTCTCGACGCCTTCGGTGATGACTATGGACAACGAGGAGGCACAAATTGTGGTGGGCCAGAACGTGCCGTTCATCACCGGCCGCGCCATCGAGGATTCCGGGCAGGCGTTCTCGGCCATCCAGCGCCAGGATGTCGGTGTGCAGTTGCGCATCCGGCCCCAGATCAATGAGGGCGATGCGATCAAGCTCGCCATCGAGAAGGAGGTCTCCGCCCTGGCCGGACGCCCCGAGGGGGCGGAGGATTTGGTCACCAACACCCGGCTGATCCACACCACGGCCATGGTGGACGACGGCCAGATCATCGTCCTGGGCGGATTGATGGACGATCAGGCCCGCACCACCCAGCAGCGGGTGCCTTGGCTGGGGGATATCCCCGGGCTGGGGTGGCTCTTTCGCTACCAGCGTACCCAAGTGGAGAAGCGCAACCTGATGGTCTTCCTGCGCCCGCGCATCGTCCACAACCGGGACGACGCCCGGGAGGTGACCAGCCCCAAGTACCAGTGGATGCGCAACCAGCAGTTGGCCGCCCGGGCCCGCGGGTTGAGCTATCTCGACGATGACCTGATTCCGGTGTTGAGCGAGTCGCGGGATCTGATGTACCTGCCGCCGCCCTTCGAGGAGCGCGGCGGGCAGGCCCGGGAAGGGCGGCGGGGGATCGAGGCGCCGCCCCGCTGGCGGGAGCCGATGTAGCGCCGCCGTGCCCGCCTTCGAGTACCAAGCCCTCGATGCCTCCGGCCGCACCCGCGGTGGCGTGATCGAGGGCGACAGCCCGCGACAGATCCGTGCCCGGCTGCGGGAGCAGGGGCTGACCCCGATGGAAGTGGCGGAGGTCGCCGAGCGGGAGCGCGCCGCCGGCGGGGGGGCGGGGCTCCGCCTTCTGCCGCGCCGGGGCGTCGCCGCCGGGGACTTGGCCCTGGCCACCCGCCAGATGGCGACCTTGGTGCGCGCCGGGCTGCCGCTGGAAGAGGTGTTGCGGGCCGTCTCCCGCCAGACCGAGCGGCGGCGTTTGAAGAGCGTCCTGCTGGCGGTGCGTACCC
>SKYL01000019.1 GCA_007127935.1 Halorhodospira sp.
AACGCGGCGCAACAACGGCGGCACCACCGACACGGCGTGCCGACCAGGAGGAGCGGTTTGGAAACAGCGACCCCCGAGACCCGGGCATATCGGCCTTTGCGGGCGGATATGCCGGCGGTGACACTGGTACCCGAAGGCTGCCTTTCGGTACGCACACCGCTGTCTGAATGCACAGCCTGCATCGATCATTGCCCGCCCCGTGCGTTGACACTGCAACGGGAGGGGCCGTCTTTGGCGGACGGCTGCCTACGCTGTGGTCGCTGTGCCGCGGCCTGCCCCACCGGCGCCCTCAGGGTCTCCGGCTTCCCGCATCTTTCCACCGCCGAGACCGTAAGTTCGGCTGGCCCGGCCAACGCACTGGCAGTTGATTGCTGGCGAGTACCCCGGGAGCACTCCCCGGAGGGGGCGTTGCGGGTTCCCTGCCTCGGTGGACTGGATGGAGGCACCCTGGCCTTGCTCCACAAGCGTTACCCGGCCGGAGTCGTCCTCCTGGACCGCGGTTGGTGCACCAATTGTCCCGCCGGGGGTTGCCGCCGCCCCCAGGATAAGGCGTTAGCCTCGGCCGGTACCGCCCTGGCCGCCGCCGGATCTGTGCCCCACAACATTCTCCATACGGTATCGAGTCCGCTGGCGGCGACCTTGGCGCGACCGGAGATCCCGGAGGCCATGGCGGAACGCGCGGTGAGCCGCCGCGGACTCTTTCGACACTTGGCCGGTCGGGCAGCCGCGGCGGCGGAGCAGTGGCAGGAAGCCGGCGAGGAGACACCGGCACCCGGCGGGTTCGCGAAGCCGCTGCAGCCACTCCCCCGCCGGCGCCTGATCGCCGCGCTTCCGATCGGCGGCGGGCGGCTGCCCACGGAACTGAGCCCGGCGCTACACATCGAGGCGCAGCGGTGTGCGAACCACCGCATCTGTGCCGCTCTCTGCCCCACCGGGGCGCTGCAGCCAGTGGACGACGCGACCGGAACGGGGCTCGATTTCGACCCCGCCCCATGTATCGGCTGCGCCCTCTGCCAGCGGGTCTGCCCCGAGAACGCCCTGACCGTCACTCCCGCCGGGGGGGACGGCGCCGTCATCCCACTGACCCGCTTCACATCGGCGCCGTGCCGGCGCTGCGGGCACGAATTCACCGCGGCCTCCGGACAGGAACTCTGCCCCGGCTGCCGCAAGGATCAAGCGCTTTTGACCGGAGACGGGCACCGCCTGCTCTTCGGCCACCCCCCCGAAGCCGAAGGGTCCGGCGAAGATGCCGTCCCCGCGGTCACGGGTTCAAAACCGGCGTTCCACGCCAATAAGTCGAGAGGGAAGGAGGCATTCCATGACCGACGTCTTTAGTGCCAAGTTCACCCGGAGGCGCTTTCTAAAAGCCTCCGGCGCCACCGGTGCGGCAGCCGCCGGCACCGCCGGCATCGGTAAGCTGGTCGGCTTTTCCGCCGTCAGCACAACGTCCCGGGAGGCGCGTGCCGCCAGCCGGGGCCAGACCAAGATCACCAAGAACATCTGCGGCCAGTGCCCGGCCCGGTGCGGGATCGACGTCTACACCACCAACGGCCGTGTCCACGCCATGTACGGCGATAGCGGCAACCCCATCGCCAACGGCAAGCTGTGCCCCAAGGGCCACCTGGGCGCTTACTACCTCTACGACCCCGACCGCTTCAAGGGGCCGATGAAGCGCACCAACCCGCGCAAGGGCCGTAACGAAGACCCCGGCTTCGTGCCCATCTCCTGGGACGAGGCACTGGATACCGTCGCGCAGCGGATCAACCACTTGCGGGAGAACGGGGAGGCCCACCGCTTCGCCCACTTCTATGGCCGCGGCTGGGGCTCTTCCGACGCCGGCCTCTACGGCGACTTCGGCAAGCTCATCGGCACGCCGAACTCGGCCATCGGCCACGCCTCCATGTGCGCCGAGGGGTCGAAACGCGCCAAAGCCGCCACCGACGGCAACAACTCCTACAACTCCTACGACTACGCCAACACCAACTACATCCTCAACTTCGGGGCGTCGTTCCTGGAGGCCTTCCGCCCCTACAACTACCTGATGCAGATGTGGGGCCACATGCGCAGCAAGAGTCCGAAGACGCGGATGACCGCGGTGGACGTGCGCATGAACCCGACGTTGGCCGCCTCCGACCGGGCGGTTATGGTCAAGCCCGGCACCGACGGCGCCATGGCGCTGGCCATTGCCCACGTGATCCTCATCGAGGAGATGTGGAACAAGGACTTCGTCGGTGATTTCCGGGACGGCCGCAACCGCTTCCGCACGGGGCAGCGGGTTCCCGCCGGCAGCTTCGACGAGAAATGGACCTTCGGCTTGGTGGAGTGGTGGAACGAAGAGTTGAAGGACCGCACCCCCGAGTGGGCCGAGGGCATCACCGGCGTCCCCGCTCAGACCATGGTCGACATCGCCCGGGAGTTCGGCACCACCCGCCCGGCCATGGCCATCATGGAGCGCGGGCCGACCGCCCACACCAACGGCGTCTACAACGGGATGGCAATCCACGCGCTCAACGCGCTGTCCGGATGCATGTACGCCGAGGGCGGGCTTTTCTACCAGATGGGAACCCCCTACGGCGGCTTGCCGGCCAGCTCCGACGACTACATGGACAACATCTCCCAGGAGATGCAGGGCAAGCATCCACGCATCGACATGGCCCGCACGGACCGCTGGCCGATGACCGGTCACATGATGCAGGAGACCGCCAGGAACCATAACGCCGGCGATCCGTACAAGCTGGACACGGCGATGTTCTTCTACACCAACCCGATCTGGACGGCGCCGGACACCGCCGAGTGGGAGAAGATGATGGCGGAGATCTTCGTCATCGACACCTCCCCGTTCCCCGGCGAGACGGCCATGTTCGCCGACCTGATCCTGCCGGATCACACCTACTTGGAGCGGCTCCAGGACTCCCCGACCTATCCGTTCGAGGGGTGGCCCATGTCCGCGCTGCGGGTGCCGGCCGTCGATCCGATCTACGACACCAAGCACTTCGGTGACACCCTGATCGAGATCGGCAAGCGGATCAACGGCTCCATCGGCGACTTCTACCGCCAGCTGGACAACGTGGAGAACTGCCTGCGCCACCGGGCCGCCGGCTTCCGCGACAACCCCGGCGACAACGGCGTCCGCGATTTCGAGACGTGGAAGGAGAAGGGCGTCTGGTACCGCAAGCCATACCACTGGAAGCAGCACCGCGGTGTCTTCTATGAGTGGGACGGCCAAGGCTACAACAAGGTCATGACCGAGGAAGAGGTCGGCCAGAAGCTGCTGAAGACCGGCTCGGGCAAGTTCGAGTTCAAGTCGAGCTTTCTGGAGGGACACGCCGACTACGTCAGCCGGGAGCTGGGCGTATCCCGCAACCGGATCGGTTACCCGCAGTGGGTGGAACCCCGCCACACCGGCGGCAACCGGCCGTTGCACTTCATCACGCCGAAGGTGCCGCTCACCGCGGAGGGGCGGAGCGGCAACATCCCACACGCCATGGCGCAGATGCAGCCGATGGCGGGCGGCAACCGGACCACCTATCTGGAGGTCCACCCGGAGACGGCCCGTGCGCGCGGCATCCGGGACGGCGACCGGGTGAAGATCACCTCCGATCTGGGGACGATCTACGCCTACGCCCGCTACATGCCGTGTAACCGGCCGGACTCGATCGTCCTGCCCTACGAGCACGGTCACTGGGCGCAGGGGCGCTGGGCGACGGCACAGGAGCGCAGTGTCAACCCCGGCAACCCCAGCGACATCACCGCGAACGTCTCCGACCCGATCTCAGGTCTTGTCTGTTATTACACCGGCAAAGTCGACCTGGAACGGGCCTGACCCCCGGACTGAAAGGAGTATTTGAACTATGGCTAAGTGGGGAATGGTCATCGACCTCGACAAGTGCACCGGGTGCCAGGCGTGCACCACCGCGTGTGCTATGGAGAACAACACCCTGCCGGGCGAGAACTGGCAGGACGTCCTCTACTACCACGAAGGCGAGTACCCGAGCGCCCAGGTGAAGTGGCTGCCGCGGCCGTGCATGCAGTGCGAGGAGCCGTCGTGCGTCCACGTCTGCCCGACCCGGGCCACCTACAAGGACCCGGACGCCGGGGGCATCGTCTTCATCGACTGGAACAAGTGCATCGGCTGTAAATACTGCATGATCGCCTGCCCGTACGGGGTCCGGTTCTATGCGGACGAGAAGCCGCTGATCGAGCCCGACCTCAAGACCACCTTCCCGGGTGAGAACGGTCAGCTCTGGAGCCCGCCATACCAGGGGCCCCACGAGGATTGGAGCCGGGGCATCGGCATCCAGCCCAAGGGCGTCGTCTCCAAGTGCACCTTCTGCTACCACAAGGTCAGTCAGGCGCCCGCCGGGACTCCCGATCTCGACGAGGACGTTCCGGAGCTTAAGGAGTACGTGCCGGCGTGTGTCCGCACCTGTGCACCGAAGGCACGTTACTTCGGCGACCTGGACAACCCGGAGAGCAACGTCAACAAGCTCATCGGCAACCGGCGCGGCGTACGGCTCCGGGACGAGACCGGCAA
>SKYL01000161.1 GCA_007127935.1 Halorhodospira sp.
CGCCGGCGGAGAGGGCGACCTTCTCATGCTCGAAGCCGTGGTGGACGCGGTAGGAGATGGCGCGGTCGTTGAACAGCGAGGCGAAGACGTGGTGGACCGCCTCGCGGATGCCTTCCAGGCCGCGCACATTGAGGAATGTCTCCTGCTGCCCGGCGAAGGAGGCGTCGGGCAGGTCCTCGGCGGTGGCGGAGGAGCGCACCGCGAAGGAGGCCGCGCCCGGCGTCTGCGCCTCGAGTTTCTCGTAGGCGTCGCGGATGGCGGCGTCGAGTGTCTCGGGGAAGGGGTTTTCCAGGATCATGCCGCGGATGCGGGCGCCGGTGGCGGCCAACTGCTCCACGTCCTCGACGTCGAGGTGGCGCAGCGCTTCCTCGATCCGCTCCCGCAGGCCGCCGGCGTCGAGGAAGTCCCAGTACGCCTGAGCGGTGGTGGCGAACCCCCCGGGGACGTGCACCCCGGCGGAGGCCAGGTTGCTGATCATCTCGCCCAGGGAGGCGTTCTTGCCGCCCACCCGCTCCACGTCGCCCATGCCCAGGGCGTCGAACTCGATCACGTACTCTTGCAAGGTCATCTCCCCCTGAGGTGCTGTACGCAAATATGGTCTACCATGGCCGCCTTTTCAGGGCCAATGATCGTCGGCGGTGAACTCATGGGTGAACGGCGGTACATCTATTTCATCTCCGACCGGACGGGCATCACCGCCGAGGCGTTGGGCCACTCCCTGATGACCCAATTCGACGTGGAGATGGAGCAGACCACCATCCCGTTCGTGGACTCGGTGGCGCGCGCCGAGGAGGCGCTGCGGCGGATTCGGGCCGACAGCGGCGGCACGCGCGCCATCGTATTTTCGACCATCATCCAGCCCGAGGTCCGGGACGTCTTGCGCCGGGACGACGGTGTCGTGGTGTTCGATTTTTTCGACACGTTCATCGGCCCCCTGGAACAGGAGTTGAAGGCCGTCTCCAGCCATGTCATCGGGCGCTCCCACGGGATGCCGCATGGTAGCACGTACGATGTGCGTGTCGATGCGATGAACTTCGCCCTCAATCACGACGATGGCGTGACCACGCGGCACTATACGCGGGCCGATGTGGTCCTGGTGGGGGTCTCGCGCAGCGGCAAGACGCCGGTCTCGCTCTATCTTGCGCTTCAGTACGGTATCTATGCCGCCAACTACCCGCTGACCGCCGACGATCTGGTGGAGGGCCGTTTGCCCCAGGGGCTCGTCCGGGTCCGGGACAAGCTCTACGGGATGACCATCAACCCCGACCGTCTCCACCAGATCCGCACCGAGCGGCGGCCCAACAGCCGCTACGCGGAGTTGCGCCAGTGCGAGTACGAGGTGGCGCGGGTCGAGGCGCTCTTCCGCCGGGAGCGCATTCCGTACATGGACATCACCACCATGTCCATCGAGGAGATCGCCTCGACGCTGATCCACCAGCGGGGGCTGACCCGGCGGGTTTATTGAGGAATGGGGTCGCAATGACGAGGCTGGTCTCGTGTCGGCAAAGGTGAGTATGCTTGCGCCCATGGTGGATCTCGTACATCCAAGGTTTTCCCTCAGTGCGCCTCCGCGCAGCTTCGCGGCGCTGATGGATCTCTATGAGATGAACTATCTCTACATGCGGCGCCTGGTTCCGGATGGGCGGTGCGTGGCCGCGCGGGATGTCTCCGTCGCCCGTGATGGGGTGGCGCTCCACTTGCGGGTTCTCGATCGCAGCCCCTATACCACCACCTTTTCACTGACCCACCGCTTTGTCCGCCCCGGCGGCGAGGGGGAGGAGTCGTTGCCAGACTTGGCGGTCCGCGTCTATCACGACGCCCGGTCGGCCGAGGCCTTTCATCCGCCGGGCGACTTGGCGGGCCGGGAGGAGAGCGACCTGGGCCGGCGATGGGCGGCCAATCGCTTTCTCAATCGCTGGCTCCGCTTCTGCCTGGGGGCCGGGCACGGTTTTGGACCGCCGGCGGGTCCCCCGGGGGGCACGCCCACCGTCATACCCACTTGACCGCTATGGGATAAATGGTCTATAAGTCAAAGGGAAATGGAGTTTGATGGTTTGGCGGGCGGATGCTCGTATATGATAGTTTCGTATTCGTGAGTGGGCGTACGTCCGGATCGGTGGGCGTTTTCTGAATACCATTCAATCGGGAAGGCTGTTGCGATGAGGCTGTCAACGAAGGGGCGGTACGCGGTGACCGCGATGATGGACCTGGCGCTGCACGCGGACCAGGGCCCGGTGACCCTCGCCGAGATCTCCGGTGCGCAGGGTATTTCTCTCTCTTACCTGGAGCAACTCTTTGCCCGGTTGCGGCGCAGCGGGTTGGTCTCCGGGGTGCGTGGCCCGGGGGGCGGTTACCGGTTGGCCAAGCCGGCCAACGAGATCACGGTGGCCAATATCATCACGGCGGTGGATGAGAACGTCGACGCGACCCGTTGCAAGGGCGGTGCCGATTGTCACGACGGCGAGCGTTGTCTCACCCACGATCTGTGGATGGATCTGAGCCGGCAGATTTATGAGTTCCTCGATGGGATCACGCTGGACCGTTTGGCCCACGACCCGAGTGTGCGGGAAGTGGCCAGCCGTCAGGGGATCTCCACCGTGGGACGCCGTAAGGCCGGTTCCGCCGCGTAGACCGGATCGCGCATCACCGGTGGAGGGCGTCTCCTTCCTCCACCGGTGATGCGCTTTCCCTATTCTTTAGTTTTCTTCCCTCTCTCCGTGGGGACGTAGCGCATGGATCAGCGCCTCCGGGTCCGCGGTCTCGATGTAATCCGCGCCCCGGGCGTGGAGCAGCCGCGTCCGGGCGGCGTCGTTCACCTCGTAGATCATCCATTGCCAACCGCCCCGCCAAAGCGGCGCCGGAGCCCGGGGGAGAATCCCGGTGGAGGCGACCAGCAAGTCGGGTTGGAGCCGCCCGGCGGTCTCCCGCGTGCGGCGGGTCCATTGCTCGATGATCCAGCCGATGCGGGGGGCGCCCGCCAACTGGGCGGCACGGACGATGGCCCGGTTGAAGCTGATGACGGCCAGGTTCTTTTTCAGTGGGCGGGCGGCGTCCACGGTCGCCGCCACCCAATCCTCGATGTTCCCCGTCTCGACGCCGTCCGCCTTGATCTCGACAAAGACCTCGATGGGGTGGGGGGCGAGTGCGTCCACCGCTTCAGCCAAGTCCGGCACGTGGATCGAGCCGCGTGGACAACCGGGTCGGCGTGTGGCCGCCGCGGCCACCAGGCCGCGCACCTCGGCGGCGCAGAGATCGCGGACCCGCTCCGGGCGATCCGCTATGCGCCAGAGGTCGGCATCGTGGAAGACCAAGGGCTCGCCAAGTCGCGTGTACTGGATATCCAACTCCACGGCGTCGGCGCCGTGGTGGACCGCCGCTTCCAACGCCGGCAACGTATTTTCGGTATGTTGACGTGACGCGCCGCGGTGGCCGACTATCTTTGGAGTTGTATTCTCAGGTCCCGGGGCATGGTTTGTATGCATCACCGCGGTAACCTCCATTCCTTAGATGTTTGTCTGCGGCAGGTTGCCGCCCCTCTGGAAAAGTTGATCCAGATCAAGGTCTGTCATGTATTGAATTAGAATAATGCGCACTGAATCGGGACCGGGTCGGCTCTGCCGTACCCCTGCCATTCACCCTCCAGTGGATACGGAGCTATGGATACCACGACGACATATAACGAAAAGGTAGTCCGTCAGTTTGCCGTCATGACCGTCGTTTGGGGCATTGTCGGCATGGCGGTGGGCGTCCTGATCGCCGCTCAGTTGATCTGGCCGGCGCTCAACTTCGATACACCGTGGCTGAGTTACGGGCGGCTGCGTCCGCTCCATACCAATGCGGTGATCTTCGCCTTCGGCGGATCGGCGCTCTTCGCCACCTCCTACTATTGTGTGCAGCGCACCTGCGGGGCTCGGCTGTTCTCGGACACGCTGGCCGCGTTCACCTTCTGGGGGTGGCAGGCGGTGATTGTCCTAGCGGCGGTCACGCTGCCCCTGGGCTTCACCATGGGCAAGGAGTACGCCGAGTTGAGCTGGCCCGTCGCGATCCTCATCGCGGTGGTCTGGGTGGCCTACGCGCTGGTCTTCTTCGGGACCATCATGAAGCGTAAGGTCAAGCATATCTACGTCGCCAACTGGTTTTTCGGCGCCTTTATCATCACCGTGGCGGTGCTCCACATCGTCAACAACCTGGCGATCCCGGTGGGGCCGTTCTGGTCGTACCCGGTCTACTCCGGCGCGGTGGACGCCATGGTCCAGTGGTGGTACGGCCACAACGCGGTGGGCTTCTTCCTGACCGCCGGCTTCCTCGGCATGATGTACTACTTCGTGCCGAAGCAGGCCCAGCGGCCGGTCTACTCCTACCGGCTCTCCATCGTCCACTTCTGGGCGTTGATCTCGCTCTACATGTGGGCCGGTCCCCACCACCTGCACTACACCGCGTTGCCGGACTGGGTGCAATCCCTCGGGATGGTCTTCTCGCTGATGCTGCTGGCGCCGTCGTGGGGCGGCATGATCAACGGCATCATGACCCTC
>SKYL01000125.1 GCA_007127935.1 Halorhodospira sp.
ACCTGGAGATGCCGCGGCTCGACGGCTTCGGCGCGGCCGAGGCGATCCGCGCCTGGGAGCGGGAAACCGGCCGGTCGCCGGTGCCGATTCTCGCCCTTACCGCCCACGCCCTTCCCGAGCACCGTGAGCGAACCGGCGCCGCCGGCTTCGACGCCCACTTGGTCAAGCCGATCCGCAAGCACGAGCTGTTGGCGGTGCTGGCGGAGCACTAAAGCCGCCGCCGGAGGAGTGGCGGGCGTGGGCCGTGTCGTTCTCCGCTTGGGCCAGCCACGTTTCGGCGCGGGTTCGTTTATCCATCGGCGTCTCCGGCCGTGGTGTCGAGCAATTGTTGGCGTTCGTGGTGGAGGCGGCGGATGAAGGGGTGCCCGTCGTGGAGCCGCGCTTCCCATCGCGCTTCGGTGGTCGCGATGACGTCGTAGGCGATCTCCATCAATCGCTGTTCCGCTTGTCGGGCGGTCTCATCGTCGCTGGCGATGACCAGGAGATCGACGTCGGAGTGGCCGTCGAAACGGCCGGTGGCCCACGAACCGACGAGGTAGACTTGAACCCGCAGTTCGGGCGCCTGCGCCAATGCCTTGGCCACGGCGTTGCGCAAATGATCCACCTGGCGGCGGTGGTTTCCATACATATTGTGGTTCCATCGTCGATGGGAGATCATTAGAGCGCTTGGAATCGGCGCCCCCACCGTCGCCGCGCAACCAGGGAGCCCCCCTTTGTCCGTTTCCGATTCTCCCCCCACTGGTTCCACCTCTTCCACCGTGGCCCCCGACCCGGCCGACCGGCTGGAGGCCGAGTACCGCACGCTGGTGGAGAATGCCCCGGTGGCGGTCTACCGCTGCGAGGCGCGGCCGCCGTGGCGGGTGGCGCAGATCAGCGCCGGGGTCCACCACGTCACCGGGCGCTTGCCGGCGGAGTTCCTGGCCGGTGGTCTGCGCTGGGCCGATGTCGTGGTGCCGGAAGACCTGCCACGGGTGGAGCGGGCGGTGGCGCGGGGGGTGGCCGATCACGCCCGCTACGAGATCGAGTACCGCGTCCTCGACGCCCATGGGGAGGTGCGGTGGGTCCACGAGGTCGGCCAGGGACAGCGGCACGGCGCCTCGGGGGAGCCGGCCTATCTGGAAGGGGTGATCTTCGATATCACTGAGCGCAAGCAGGCCGAGGAGGATCTTGGCCGGCGGCTGGCCTATGAACGGTTGTTGACTAGCGTCTCCTTCATCGCGGTGCAGACCGACGACCCCCAGCGTACCCAGGAGGCGTGCGTCGCCGCTATTGGCGAGGCCATCGACGTCAGCCGGGTCTATATCTTCGAATACCGCCCGGAGACGGATCTCCTCGACAACACGACGGAGTGGTGCGCCGCCGGCATCGAGCCGCAGATCGACCAGCTACAGGGGATACCGGCCGGTGATTTTCCGTGGACCCTAGATACACTGCGCGGCGGTCAAGTGCTGCGCTTCGCCGATATCGAAGAGATTCCCGACGCCGCTACGCGGGACATCATGCGGGCCCAGAATATCCTCGCCGTCCTGATCGTGCCGCTCTTCGCCGGAAACCGCTTCTTCGGCTTCCTCGGCTTCGACGAGTGCACCCGGCACCGGGAGTGGCGCGACGAGGAGGTCGACTTCCTTCTCTCCATCTCCCGGGTGGTCTCCTTGGCGCTGGAGCGCGGGCGGGCGGTGGAGCAGTTGAAGCTCTCCGCCAGCGTCTTCACCCACGCCCGGGAGGGGATCGTGATCACCGACCGCGACGCCCGGATCGTCGACGTCAACAACGCCTTCACGGCGATCACTGGTTATCGGCGCTACGAGGTGGTCGGCAAGAACCCGCGCATCCTCCAGTCGGGCCGCCAGCGGCCCGAATTCTATGTGGCCATGTGGCGGGCACTGACCGAGATCGGGTACTGGCACGGGGAGGTCTGGAACCGGACCAAGGCGGGCAAGGAGTACGTCCAGTCGGTCACCATCAGCGCGGTGACCGACGGGGAGGGGCGCACCACCCACTACGTGGCGCTGTTCACCGATATCACCGCTCAGAAGGAGCACCAGCGTCAATTGGAGCACATCGCCCACTACGACGCGGTGACCGGGCTTCCCAACCGGGTCTTGCTCGGCGACCGCCTGCGCCAGGCGATGGTCCAGGCGGTCCGGCGTGGCCAGCGGATCGTGGTGGCGTACATCGACCTGGACGGTTTCAAGGCGATCAACGACGCCCACGGCCACGAGGTGGGGGACCAACTGCTGATGACGCTGGCCCACCGCATGAAGTACGCCTTGCGCCGCTGCGACACCATCGCCCGGCTGGGTGGCGACGAGTTTGTCGCCGTATTGGTTGACCTTGATCATGTGGAGGACGGCACCCCGTTGGTGGAGCGGCTGCTGGCCGCCGCCGCCCAGCCAATGCGGATCGGGGACGTCACGCTGCAAGTTACCGGCAGCATCGGTGTGACCTTCTTCCCGCAGATCGATGATGAGGTGGATGCCGATCAGTTGCTGCGTCAGGCCGACCAGTCCATGTACCAGGCGAAGTTGTCGGGCAAGAACCGTTACCACGTCTTTGATGCCGAGCACGACCGCAATGTCCGCGGCCACCATGAGAGCGTGGAGCGTATCCGCCAAGGTCTCACCGATGACGAGTTCGTCCTCTACTACCAGCCCAAGGTCAATTTGCGCAGTGGCGAGATCATCGGCGCCGAGGCGCTGATCCGCTGGTGTCACCCCGAGCGCGGGGTGTTGCCGCCGGGGTTTTTCTTGCCGGCGGTGGAGAACCACTCGGTGGGCGTGGAACTGGGGGAGTGGGTGGTGGCGTCGGCGCTGGCGCAGATGGCGGCGTGGCGAATTGAGGGGCTCGATCTGCCGGTGAGCGTCAACATCTCCGCCCACCACCTCCAGCAGTCCGACTTCGTGCGGCGGTTGGAAAAGCTGCTGGCGGCGCACCCCGAGGTCGATCCCGGACGCCTGGAACTGGAGGTGTTGGAGACCAGCGCGTTGGAAGACATGGGCCACGTCTCGGAGATCATCGAGGCGTGTTCTGCGTTGGGGGTCGGTTTCGCCCTGGACGACTTCGGCACCGGCTATTCCTCGCTGACCTACCTCAAGCGCCTGCCGGCGAGGGTGCTCAAGATCGACAAGAGCTTCGTGCGCGACATGTTGGACGACCCTGACGATCTGGCGATCCTCGAGGGCGTCCTGGGCCTGGCCACCGCCTTTCGTCGCCAGACCATCGCCGAGGGCGTGGAGACCGACGCCCACGGCGAACTCCTGTTGCAACTCGGCTGCGATCTGGCCCAGGGGTACGGCATCGCCCGGCCCATGCCAGCGGTGGATCTGCCGGAGTGGATGGCGGGATGGCGGCCGCATCCGGTGTGGTCGCGGACACGCCGGGTCAGTCGCGACAACCTGCCGCTGCTCTATGCCACGGTGGAGGACCGTGCGTGGATTCAAGCCATCGGTGACACCTTGGCCGGGCGGCGCGAGCCGCCGCCGTTGTTGGACTGGCGCCAATGCCGGGTCGGCCAGTGGTTGGAAGAGGTGGCCGGGCAGGGCGTGTGGCAGGGCGAAGAGGCGGAGTTTACGGCACTGGAGTCGCTTCACCGGCAGCTGCATGAGCGGGCGTGCTGGATTCTTACCCTCTATGCCGGTGGTGCCGCCATAGAGGCCCGGGCGGCGTTGCCGGAACTATATGGATTGCGGGATGCATTGCTGGAGCGGCTTTCGGTGATCCTCCATCGGAGCCCGGCCGTGGTCTGAGTTTGCCCCCGTTGATTGCTCCGGGGCGATTCTTTAGACTGCGCCGCTGGTTCTCATGCAAATAATTCCAAGTTCGAGGCCCAGATCTTCGATGTCCGCATCCCGTCCACCGCCTCCGGCGCCCCCCAGGGAGGGGCCGATGGAGGACCTGTCCAGCTTTCGCGAGGTGGTGCGCAAGATCGCCACCGAACTCATCGACCCGCCGCCCGGTGAGTTGGACCGGCGCATCGAAGGCGCCATGGCCTACGTCGGCGAGCGCTTCGACCTCCATCGCGGCTACGTCTTCCAGCGCCTCGGCAACGGCTTCATGGCCAACACCCACGAGTGGTGCGCCCCCGGGGTGCCGGCCCAGAAGGACGATCTTCAGGCGTTGGAGGAGGCCCAGGTCCATTGGACCATGGAGCGCATGGCCCGGGGGGAGGTGGTCGCGATTTCCGACGTGGCCAAACTGCCCGATGAGGCCGCAGTGGAGCGGGAACTGCTCTCCGCCCTGGGGGTCGAGGCGCTGATCATGGCGCCGCTGCGGGGCGAGGACGGGTTGCGGGGGTTCATCGGCTTCGATGTGGAAGGTGGCCCCTTTACCTGGAACGAGAACCACGAAGTCACGGTGCAGATGCTCGGCGAGACCGTCGGCAACGCCCTCAAGCGGCAGGACAACGAGGATGAGCTGCACGCCGCCCGCGACCTCTTTCAGTCGGTGATCGAGAGTCTGCCTGGGGTCTTCTACGTGATCTCCGCCGAGCAGCGCTTCCAGCTTTGGAATCACGGCTTCG
>SKYL01000336.1 GCA_007127935.1 Halorhodospira sp.
CCCGATCCCGGCGGAAGGCGAGGAGCGCAGTGGGTCGCCGATCCATCCACCCCCACCCCGCCACGCCAAAAGGCACCAAGTCACCAACGGCGGCGGCGTACGGGGATCTCGACCCAGCCGTGGATGGGGCTTTGGTCCGGTTCGTCATGGACGGGTAGGGGCGGCGACGCTCGCGGCAACTCCAGGTCCCGCAGCCGGCGGATGCGCTCGGCGGTGGGCGGGTGGGAGTTGAGCCAGGGATGGAACGAGAGGCCGCGCCGGGTGCCGAAGATGCTCTCCAGCCACATGCCCTGGTACCGCTCCAACAGCGCCAACGCCCGTGCCAAACCCTCCGGATCGCCGGTGAGCGCCGCCGCTTCCAGGTCGGCGGCGTATTCCCGGTTCCGGGAGAGCGCCAGTAGTAGCAATGTCCCCGCGGTGGGCGCCACGACCACGGCGAAGAGGGGCAGCAACGGCAGGAGGCCGCCGCTCTCGTGTATCAGCCACGGCAAGGTGATGAGGAGCAGCAGTTGGGCCGCCAGACCGAGGTAGATGATCGCTTGCGCCAGCATCGCGGCCAGCGCCATGACCCGGGTATCGCCGTGGCGCAGGTGGCTCATCTCGTGGGCCATGACACCGGCCACCTCGCGCAGTGAGAGGGTATGCAGCAGCCCCTGGGTAAAGGCAATGCCGCCCTGACGCCACGTGCCGACGGCGAAGGCGTTGAGTTGCGGGTCGGGGACGTAGTGGAGGGTCGGGGTACGGGGCAAGCCGGCGCGCCGGCTCAGCTCTTCGACGATGGCCCACAGGCGCGGCGCCTGCCAGCGGACCAGGGGCACCGCCCCCACTTGCAGCAGCACCAAGTGGGCCGGCAGACGGCCCAGAACCAGGGCGCCCAGCACCACCAGGGCCACCGTCCAGACGACCCCGACGCCACCGGCCAAGAGGTAGCCGATGAGGCCGGCCAACGCCGCCAGGGCGATGATCAGCGCCCCGGCGCTGACGAGGTTGCCGAGGCGGCGGCGAAACAGCGCCCCGCGATCGATCATGGAGCCACCCACCGGATCATCCGGTGATCTTAGCAGCCGGCCGCCTCCGGCGAGGGCTGGGGGTCGACCCGTTCCAATACCTGATCGGCGTAGGCCCCGGCCACATCGTTGGCATTGGCCACAGCGGCGGCGGCGGCCTCGCCCATGGCGCGCCGCTGTTCCGGGTCGGCCAATAGATGGCGCAGCGCCGACACCAGATCACTGTTGCCGGCCACCCGCCGGGCGCCGCCGGCGTTCAGCAGCAGGCGTGACTCCTCGGCGAAGTTCTCCATATAGGGTCCGAAAAGGACCGGCCGGCCCAATCGGGCGGGCTCCACGATGTTTTGCCCACCGTGGGGGATCAGGGAGCCGCCGACAAAGACCAGCTCGGCTCCAGCCATGAACTCTTCCAATTCACCCAATGTGTCGGCCACATAGATATCGGCATCCTGCCAAGGCTCGCCGGCGGAACGCAGCGCCACCTTCAGGCCGGTCCCCAAAAGGCTGTGACAAATCCTCGGCCCGCGCTGCGGGTGGCGCGGCGCGATGACCAGCAACCCCCAGGACGGCCCGGAGACTGCCGCCCACGCCTCGGCAACGCGCAACTCTTCATCTTCGTGCGTGGAAGCGGCCACGAGAAACGGTCGGCCCAGATCCATCGGCGCGGCCGGCGTGCCGCCCGGTTCCGCCAACTTCAGGCTGCCGAGGGTTTGCAAGCGGGCCGGATCAACACCCAGCGCAAGGAAACGGGCGGCATCCTCTTCACTGCGCGCAAGGACTCGATTGATATTCCGCAGGGCTTCGGCCTGAAGCTTGCGAGCTACCGCCGCCGCGTCCACCGACCTGCGGGAGAGGCGGGCATTGGCCAGGATGACAGGACAACCGTGGAGCGCGGCCGCCCGCAAAAGATTCGGCCACAACTCCGTTTCCATAATGACCGCCCCACGGGGCCGTACCGCACGGAAAAAACGCCGCACGGCCCTTGGCCAATCCACCGGCAGGTAGGCGTGGAAGATACCCGGATCGCCGATCCGCTCCACCATGGCCGCGCCGGTCGTGGTAGCGGTAGTGACCAACAGCGGCAACTCTGGTCGCCGCGCCCGGATCGCGGCCAGCAGGGGTCGGGCGGTACGCACCTCCCCCACCGATGCGCAGTGGACCCAGAGGGGCCGTCCATCCATGGGCCGATGCCGGCCAAAGCGCTCACGGAGGAAGCGGCCGCCACCGCCACGGCGGGCCTGCATGAACAGCATGCCGGCCAAAACCGGTGATACCGCGGTCAACAACGTGTTGTAAAGCCAACGCACCGCCATCAATAGACCCCCGGCTCCCCTTTAGGGCGCTTCTTGAACCGCTTGTGGAACCAGTAATACTGCCCCGGGTGCGCCCTGGCCCAGCGCTCAATGACACCGTTGATTCTTGCCGTGGCCGCCGTCATATCCTCTCCGGGAAAGTCCTTCAGAGCCGGCTCAATAATCAACCGGTACCGCCCTTCCGGTGTTCTCACCGGATAGTAGGGCAGGACCAGACAACCCGTTCGCTTGGCCAAGCGGGCCGCTGCCGGTGTGGTGGACGCCTGAACCCCAAAGAAGGGGACAAAGATGCCTCCACGCTTGAATGTGACATTCTGGTCCGGCGCGAACCAGATCCACGCCCCGTCCCGCAGCGCCCGTACCGTACCACGCATATCGTTATTGGAAATGACATCCTCGAGGCGGGCCCGCCGGGAGCGGCGGAAGATCGTACTTATGAGTGGATTCGGGCTCTCTTGGTAGAGAGCCCGGTACGGGGCGACCCGAGCGAACATCCGCCCGCCTACTTCAAGGGTGGTCATATGGCAGGTCAACAGCAGCACCCCCCGGCCGGCACGTTGGGCAGCCTCCACGTGCTCCCGGCCCTCCACCTCGAAAAGACTGTCGAGCTTGGCGTCGGACACCCACCAACCCATGCCCAACTCCACCACCGCAATCCCCAGGGAGCGGAAGTTTTCCCGCGCCACACGGTAACGCTCCTCCGCGGTCCATTCCGGGAAACAGAGTTCCAGATTACGGAAGACCACCTCCCGCCGCTCACGAGCGAAACGCCAAGCCATTGCCCCCAGCATGGCGCCCACAGCCAAGCGTACCGGCTGGGGCATCGTGACCACCAAACGCAACAGGCCAAGCACCAGCCACCACAACCAGTACCGGGAGTGGAGAAATGTCAGGCGTAAAAGACGATCATCGGACGGCGTAGGAACGCTCCCCTTGAGCCCCTTGCGCTTGCGCCGCCGTTTTGGAGCGGGCGACTCGTTATTCACAGCGCAAAACGTATGGGACGCCGGGCGTTCTCCAGGGGGGGAATCGACGTATCGAAGAGGCTCTCGGTACGCCACGCATTGTCATCCACGCGGGTGATGAGCAACGCCTCCATGACCGGGAACTCACCGACAATGACGAAGAGCCGGCCGCCAACCCTCAGGGAGCGGTGAAACCCTTGGTGCAACTCGGGGAGTGACCCGGTGATGGCGATCGCATCGTAGGGGCCGCCTGCCTCCCACCCGGCGGCGGCGTCACCGGTGACCAGTTCGATGTCTGTATACCCCCCCGCCTCCAGGCGGGCGTGGGCCTCGCTCTGGAGATCAGTGTAGATCTCGACGCTGGTTACATGGCCCGCCAGGCGGCTCAGGCACGCGGTGATGAAGCCGCTGCCGGTGCCGATCTCCAGGACGCGCTCGTGGGGCTGCGGGTCCAACGCCTGGAGCATGCGCCCCTCCAGCTTCGGCTCCATCATGACCTGGCCGTGCTCCAGCGGGAGTTGCATGTCGGCGAAGGCGAAATTGCGGCAGCGCACGGGGACGAAGGATTCCCTGGGGACGGCGGCCAGCACCTCCATCACCCGCTGATCGATCACATCCCAACCCCGCACTTGGCTGTGGACCATGTTCAAACGGGCTAAATCGACTTGGAGCTCGGTCATCGGTTCCCTCGGGCGCAGTGGTTCGCAAGTGGGAGAAAATGCTAGGGCGTTTGGCGTTGGCGGGCAAGAAGATTCGCCCGCGCCTTGCGTGACCGGCCCCGGACTGGTATAAAACGTCCCCTTTTCGGGCTCGGGAGCCAGGAGTCAGCACATGTCCAAGGTTTGCCAAGTCACGGGCAAGCGTCCGGCGACGGGGAACAACGTCTCCCACGCCAACAACAAGACGCGGCGCCGCTTTCTTCCCAACCTGCACTACCATCGTTTCTGGATGGACAGTGAACAGCGGTGGGTGCGGCTGCGTGTCTCGTCCCACGGCATGCGGATCATCGACAAGCGCGGCATCGATACGGTGGTGTCCGAGATGCGGGCACGAGGGGAGAAGGTCTAATGGCAGGCAAGGGCGGACGTGAAAAGATCCGGCTCGTCTCCAGCGCCGGGACCGGTCACTTCTACACCACCGACAAGAACAAGCGGAACACTCCGCATAAGCTTGAATTCAAGAAGTACGACCCGGTGGTGCGCAAGCACGTGGTCTACCGCGAGGCGAAGATCA
>SKYL01000186.1 GCA_007127935.1 Halorhodospira sp.
CCCCCCTTCTTCGCCACGCCCCAATGCACCGGGAACCCCAAGTCGATGTGGTACGCCTCCACCAACGGCAGGCTCAACACGGCAAGCCCCGTACGCGCCTCCATGTCGCGCAACACCGCTTCCAGGTGTTCCGGCCCCTCCGCCGTCACCACGAACCAGAGGTTGTAGTGGTGCTCCCGCTGGTAGTTGTGATTGACCTCCCGATAGGCGTTGACCTCGGCGGCCACCGCCTCCAACCGCTCCGGCGGCACCGCCATGGCCGCCAGCGTGCCGGCCCCCACCGCCCCGGGGCGGAGCGCCGCGCCGACCCGGCTGAGCACCCGCGCCGCCTGCAGCCCTTGCAACGCCTCCAACACCTCGGCCTCCCGTGCGCCCACGGCCTCCGCCATGGCAGCGTAAGGGCGGGGGGTCAGCGGCAAACCGCGCTGAAACCCATCGATCAGCGCCCGCTGCAGCGCGGTCGGCTCCTCGGCCGGGCCTCCGGCCGGACTGGACTCACCGGTGCTGGACAACGTTTAGCCTCCGTCTCACGTCAGATCACAGCCCGATCCGGTGGGCCCGGTAGGTCAGAAAGATCCCGCTGGGCGTCTCCACCGGCAACGTGGCGATCCGCTCCAGGGTGGCGGTGTCGTAGACCTCCACCCGGTTCTCGTCGCGCACCGACAGCCAGAGGTGTTCGCCACGGGGGGAGAACTCCATGTGCAGGACGCCGGGACCGGGCTCCATGTGGGCCACCACCTCCATCTCCACCACGTCGACCACCTGGATGGCGTTATTGTCGGGAAAGGCGAAGTTCACCCACACTTGGCGTCCGTCGGGCCGGGCCACAGCGAAGATCGGCTGGCTGTGAATGGGGATGCGGTTCACCTCCCGCCACTCCCGGTTCGGATCGACCACCAGCAACTCGTGCCGCCCCACCGCCGGCAGGAAGAGTTTCCCGTCCGCCTGCGCCCACCCTTCCAGATGGGGCATTTTGTAGACGGGCAAGGGTTCTTCACCCCGTCCGTAACCGTCCAGAATCCGCTGCACGCCGCCGTCGAGGTCCCACAGGTCGAGCAGCGCCAAACCGTCTTCGCCATACAGTCCGGCAATATAGTAGCGTCCGTCCGGCGTAATCAGGCCGTCGTAGGGCTGCCGCCCGATGTCGGCGTAACGGCGGATCTCGGGGGAGGCGCGGTCATCCACGTCGAAGTCGGCGACCCAGATCTCACCGGCCTCGTAGAGGCTGAAGACAAACTTGTGGCCCGGGGCGTCCACCAGCCCCACGACCTTGGACCGCCCGGCGCCCTCGCGGACCCAGGACGGGATATCGGCCACCAACTCCAGCGTTTCGGCATCGAAGACCTGGACCCCGCCCGGCTCGTAGTTGGAAACGGCCACCAGACGGCCATCCTGGGAGATGGCGCCGCCGACGCTGTTGCCCGCCTCCACTGTGCGGGCCACGATCTCGCCGCGCAGGATGTCGACCTTGGTGAGGCCGCCGTCCCGACCGAAGACGTAGGCGTACCGTGCGTCCCGCGAATACTTGACGGTGGCGTGGGAAAGATCTCCCAGTCCGTCGACCCGATGCAGGATCTCAAAACGGGTGGAGTCGACGATCTTCAAGCTACCCCGCTCACGCTCGATGATGACGCCGAGGTCTCCAGTCCCACGCAACTCCTGCGGCCCGGTCGCGCAGCCGACGAGCAGTGAGGCACCGGCCACCATCAAAGCGACGCTTACAAACGCGGAGCGAACCTTCATTTCACGACTCCTTCACGCAGTTGTTCCACCAGCCACGCGGCTTCTTCACGGGTCACAATGGCGTTCCAAGGCGGCATCGGACTCCCAGGCACCCCCTGAAGAATTGTCTCCAGCAGGTACTCATCGCTACGCGCCTGAATGGCCGCCGGCGTCAACGCGGGTCCCAGGCCGCCCCGCATCTTCAATCCATGACACGAGCCACACTCATGGCGCAGGATATGAATCAGCCGCTCCTGGCGCTCCCCGGAGATCTCTTCTCCGGCCGACAATGATCCCAGCGGAGCCGTGAGGGCCCCCATCACAAAAAGGGCGAGCCCCCACCAGGCACGCCCTCCCCGCCGGCTTCTCGTCGCCCGGCCTCGCGTCACTGATTCACCCCCCACTGCTGCGCGCCTCCTCTCGTGGGACCGCCACTTCGGGCGCTCTGTTCACCGGAGGCGTCGTTTCGCCGCACCGGACCGTACCGACCTCGGGCAACCGAGCGATCCCGATCTTTTCGGCCACCGACACCACCCGCCCGATAATGAACAGGACCGGCGGCTTCAACGTGGCCGCGCGGGCGTCCGCCGGCAGGTTCTTCAGCACGGTCCTGCATACCCGTTGCTTCGGGGTCGTTCCCGACGCCACGGCCACCACCGGGGTATCCCCCGGCAAGCCGGCTTCCTGCAGCCGGTCGCAGAAGATCTGGATGTTGGACAGCCCCATATAGACGGCCAATGTCGTCTCCGGGTCCGCCAAGCTCTCCCAGTTCAACTCCAGCGGCACATCCTCCCGGCAGTGGCCGGTCACAAATCGTGCGCCGCGCGCCACACCGCGGTGGGTCAACGGCACACCCAGGGCGGTGGCGCACCCGGACGCGGCAGTGATCCCCGGCACCACCTCAAACGGCACATCGTGCCGGGCCAACCACTCCGCCTCTTCTCCTCCGCGCCCAAAGACAAAAGGGTCGCCCCCCTTCAGCCGCACCACCCGACGGCCGGACCGGGCCAACCGAACCAACAGTTGATTGATCTCGTCCTGGGGCAGCGAGTGGTCATTGGGCGCCTTGCCCACGGAGATTCGCGTCGCCCCCGCAGGCACGATCTCCAGCACGGCATCGGAGACCAGCCGGTCGTAGACCAAGACCTCCGCCTCCCGCAACAACCGATGGGCCTTCATTGTGAGGAGATCCGGGTCACCCGGACCGGCGCCCACCAAGTAGACACACTCCGGGACCACCCGCTGTTCCCGCTGCTTGTTGACGCTCATGGGCTCTCCCAATTGAGTCGGGCCGTGGCCCAGCCTTCCCCGGCACCGGTTACCGGATTGCGCGACATCATCGGAAAGGCGCGTACTCGGGGCGGCAGGGCGTTCGCCGCTAGACGCTAACACAAGGCGTTTCTCGTGCCTTGATTGTAATCAACTTGATCGTGGTCAATGTTTGTCCCACGTCAAACATCATACTCGGAGTGGGGTGTATGCTGCCGTCCCACGCCACGGGCCACGATGCTGGGGGGAAGACGAATCTCGATGTTATCCAGCGAAGAACTTGAGGCCGTCCGGCAAGCCGACCTCTTCCAGGGCCTCGACGAACAACGTTTGGCAGCCCTGGTGGCCGGCGCCGTACGGCGGGACTACCCAAGGGGCGCGCTGCTCTTCTCCCAGGGGGAGCGGGCGGACCGGTTTTATGTTGTTGTGGACGGCTGGGTCAAGGTCTACCGGGAGGGCAGGGACGGCGCCGAGTGCCTAGTGGGGATCTTCACCCGGGGGCAGTCCTTTGCCGAGGCGGCCATGTTCGACCGGGGGTGTTTCCCGGTCAACGCCATGGTCAGCGACGACGCCCGGGTGCTCTACTTCCCGGCCGACTTCTTTCTCGGGCGCCTTCAGGAAGACCACGAATTGGTTTTGAACCTGTTGGCCAAGCTTTCCCGGCGGCTGCGCGCTTTTGTCCGCCAGAAGGAGCAGCTGACGACCCGCCCGACTTACCTGCGTCTGGCCGGTTTCCTGCTCTCCCTTTGCCCGGAAGGACAGAACGCCGCCACCGTGCGCCTCCCGTGCGACAAGTTACTCATCGCCGGCTGGCTCGGTATGCGACCCGAGAGCTTTTCACGAGCCATGGCCCGCCTCCGCCTGCTGAACATCCGCTGCGAAGGCAATATCGTCGCCATCCCCGACGTCCACGCACTGCGGCGATTCACCCACGGTGGGGCGCCGGCACCGGTAGCGGCATGCGGCCAAGTGGGGTGCGGCGGGTGACTGCGACACAATGCCACCCCCTCGCAAAGCGCCCGCAAACGGGCGCCCCGCAATACTTCTTGACCTTGGTCAATGACAGGGGTCCCCGGGTTGGATACAGCTAGACACATGGTGGAATCGAAAAGTTCCACCGGATCGAAGTCAGGGCTCGAGCCCTGCCTGACGCCTGGGCTGAATCAAGGCGTAATGAGTGACCATCATCCATCGAACGATAAATACGAGCAATGAGGTGCAACTTATGAGTAGGAGACTGACCTCCGGCCTGCTGGCGCTCGGCGTGCCCGCGGCTCTGGCCCTCGGCGGTGTTTCCACCACCGCCGTGGCCGCGCCGTCCCTGGACGCCGCCGCCTACGAGCGCGCATCGGTGATCTACTTCCAGCGGTGCGCCGGCTGTCACGGCACCCTGCGTCAGGGCGCCACCGGCCCGGGCCTGCTTCCCGAAGACAGTAAGGAACTCGGACAGCGCCGTCTCGAGCGGATCATCGCCCTCGGCACCGAAGGCGGCATGAACAACTTCGACGGCATCCTGGA
>SKYL01000284.1 GCA_007127935.1 Halorhodospira sp.
ACCGCCAACTCCTGGGCTACGGTCACTGACCCGATCCTTTCCACAGTGGTACTCTTATAATTAGATCTCTTCGAAAGTGCTGCATTCCCCAAGGCGTGCCGAGGGCTCCGCCATGAATATCCCCGCCGGGCTGCTGCCGTCCCTCTGGGAGTCGGTGGCCCATCTCATCTTTCTGACGCTCGTTGTCGGCGCCGCCATCCGGGCGCCATGGGGTCTGCTGCACGCCAACCGTTTGGAGCACTTGGCGGTGGGGGGCGCAGTGGTACTGGTGCCGCTGTGGGCCATGAGTCCCGGCATCTTGCCGGGGCTGGAACTGCACCTCTTGGGGGTAGCGCTGCTGACCCTGCTGCTGGGCGCGCCACTGGCCTTGCTGGCGGCCACGGGCACCCTCGTCATCGCCGCCGCCATCGGCCTGTACGACTGGGCCAGCCTCTCGGTCAACGGCCTCATCCTGTGCGCGCTGCCCGCATGGCTGGCCGCGCGCATCCATGAAGGGGTCCAGCGGTGGCTGCCCCACAATCTCTTCGTCTACATCTTCCTGACCGCCTATTTCGGCGCCATGGTGACGGTCATGGCGGCTGCCGCCGCATCGGCGGCGGTGCTGGCCGCCGCCGGCATCTACTCGATCCGTGAGCTACTCCAAGGCTATCTGCTCCTGGCACCGCTGGTGGCCTTTCCCGAGGGCTTCATCACCGGGATGATCATGACCATGCTGGTGGTCTTCAAACCGGATTGGGTCCGCAGTTTCGACGACCGGGTCTACCTCATCGGCAAGTAGCGCCGCCCACGGTGTACTAATCTGAAGGGTAGAAGACGGCAACCGCCGGGTCGCAAACCGGCCGACAAGCCATGGTCGAGACCACCGCCAACAACCATCTCCGGGGCGATTCCACCGAGGAGCCCATGACCGCAGTAGCCACCGTCCCGCTGGACCGCCCGTGGATGTGGCTGGCCGCCGGGGTACGGGACATGGTGGCGGCCCCCGTGCCCAGCTTGGCCTACGGTGCCGTCATCATGGGGGTGAGTTTCGCCATCACCGCCGGGGTGGTGATTGCCGGCCAGATCCACTGGATGCTGCCGTTGCTGTGCGGCTTCATGCTGGTCGGCCCCATCCTGGCGGTGGGGCTCTACGACATCAGCCGGCGATTGGAGGCCGGCGAGCGACCCACCCTTGCCGTCGCCTTCCAGGCGTGGCGGATCAACGGCATCCAGGTGGGACTGATGGGGGTCTTTCTCGGCCTCTTCTTCCTTTTCTGGTTCCGCATCGCCACCCTCCTCTTTGCCCTCTTCTTCGGCAACTACCCCTTGGGTGTGGAAGAGTTGGCGGACCAGTTGACCAGCCTCGACGGCTTGGCCTTCCTGGCCACCGGGACCGCGGTGGGCGCGGTATTGGCGCTGTTGGTCTACGCCACCAGCGTGATCGCCATCCCCATGCTGCTCCACCGGGAGGTCAGCGTGGTGGAGGCGATCCTCGCCAGCCTAACCGCCTTTACCCGCAACTCGGCGACGTTGTTACTGTGGGCGGCCATCATCACGTCCCTCGCCATCGCCGGCATCGCCACCGCCTACCTGGGTCTGGTGCTCATCATCCCCCTGCTGGGCCACGCCTCATGGCATGCCTACCGCGATCTAATCCGGGATGTCCACGACTAACCCGATCCCGCCGCCACCCCCTAAGACGTACGGAGGGCAGGTGGCGGCGGCGGGCGCCTCACGTCAGCTGGTAGGTGCCCTCCGAGGCTAACATGGCGGTGAGATCAGCGTCGGTGGTCCGGATAGCCGGCGGCTCGGCCTTGGTCACGCCGGCCACGGCGTCGTCCTCCGCCAGGGCCTCCGGATTACAGTAGATCACCCCCAGCGGCACTGGGAACGCGGGCGGGCCGATGGTGGCCAGCAGGCCCGCCAGGGCGGGGTTGCGCTCATCGTGGATCAGGATCTCCTCCTCGGAGCAGCCGCCGGACCCCACCTTGACGGCCTCCAGCTTCATCGTCCGGGCATCGAGGCGCAGGCCGAACTCGCCGTCGGCACCGTAGCGCAGCGGCTCCCCGTGGCGGACGTGGAGCCGCTTCTCGGCGCCGGTTTCCCGATCGGTGAGAAAGGCGAACGCCCCGTCGTTATAAACGGAGCAGTTCTGCAGCAGTTCGACAAACGCGGCGCCCCGATGGCCGGCCGCCCGCACCAGGATCTCGGGCAGCCGGTCCTGTTGCACATCGAGGGCCCGGGCGACGAAACGCGCCCCGGCGCCCAAGGCGAAGCGCACCGCCGAGACGGGCCGCTCGACGGAGCCCTTGAGGCTGGTCGGGGAGCGGGTCCCCAACCGGGACGTGGGGCTCAATTGCCCCTTGGTCAGGCCGTAGATCTCGTTGTTGAAGAGCAGGATATTGAAGTCGATATCGCGGCGCAGGGCGTGCAGCATGTGGTTGCCGCCGATGGAGAGACCGTCGCCGTCTCCGGTGATTACCCAGACATCGAGGCCCGGGTTGGCCATCTTGATCCCGGTGGCCACCGCCGGCGCTCGGCCGTGGATGGTGTGAAAGCCGTAAGTCGACAAGTAGTACGGCAACCGTGACGAACAGCCGATCCCGGAGACGAAGACCGTATCCTCTCGGGGACGGGCCCGCTCCGCCAAGGCCCGCTGGATCCCCTTGAGGATGGCGTAGTCGCCGCAGCCGGGGCACCAACGGACCGTCTCCCTGGAAGCGAAGTGGCTTGGATCGGGTTTGGTTGGCGTTACCGGTGCGTTCATTTCAGCCTCCCTCGAATGCCGTCCACCACATCCCGGACCAGGAACGGCATTCCGTTGACTTGGTTCAATCCGTCCGCATCGACCAGAAACTCCGCGCGGAGCAACACCCGCAGGTGGCCGCTGTTGAGTTCCGCCACCACCACCCGTTCGAAGCCGGCCAACAGGTCACCCAGCCCCCGGGGCAACGGATAGAGGCAACGCAGATGGATCTGCGACACCTGTTCACCCTCGGTGCGCAACATTTCCACCGCCTCGCGGACGACACCGTAGGTGGAGCCCCAACTGACCACCGCCAACTTGCCGGTGGGTGGCCCCACCTCCACCCGCTGCTCCGGCAGGGCATCGGCAATGCCGGCCACTTTCGCCGCCCGCAGGTCGGTCATCCGCTGGTGGTTCTCGGGGTCGTAGGAGACCTCGCCGCTGTCGGCGTCCCGTTCCAGGCCGCCGATGCGGTGCTCCAGCCCCGGCGTACCGGGGATCGCCCACGGCCGCGCCAGCCGCTCGTCACGCAGGAACGGGTGGAACCCTTCCGGTTCGGTGTGGAGCTTCGCCGCTTCGGGGGCGATCTCCGCCACATCGGGCAACCGCCACGGCTCGGCGGCGTTGACCAAGTAGCCGTCTGCCAGCACGATCACCGGGGTCATGAAACGGACCGCGATGCGGGCCGCCTCGACCACCGTAGCGAAACAGTCGGAGGGCGACGACGGGGCCAAGACCGGCAGCGGCGCTTCGCCGGGGCGGCCCCAGATGGCGTTCAAGAGGTCCGTCTGCTCGCTCTTGGTGGGCAGACCGGTGGACGGCCCGGAACGCTGGCAGTCGATCACCACCATCGGCAGTTCGGCCGCACACGCCAGGGTCAACGCCTCGGTCTTCAGCGCCAACCCCGGACCGGAGGTGGCGGTCCCGGCGAGGGAGCCGGCGTAGGAGGCGCCGAGGCAGGCGGCCATGGCGGCGATCTCGTCCTCGGCCTGGAAGACGGTCACGTCGGGGTTGTCGTGCAGCGCGGCCAACCGGTGCAGCACCGGCGACGCGGGGGTAATCGGGTACGAGCCGAAAAAGAGCGGCCGTCCGACCTTGTGGGCTCCCACCACCAGGCCGAAGGCCAGCGCCTCGCCGCCGGTGATGGTCCGATAGAGGCCGGCGGGCAAGTCGGCCGGGTCGATGTCGTAGCGCGGCGCACCGGCGGTCAACTCGGCGGTCTCGCCGAAGGCGTGGCCGGCGACCAAGGCACGCAGGTTGGCTTGGCCCACCGCGCTGTCCTTGCCGAAGCGCTCCTCGATCCACGCCCGGGCCGGTTCGATCCCAGCGCCGTACATCCAGAGCACCAGGCCGAGGGCATACATGTTGCGGCAACGGCCGGCATTCTTGCGGCTCAGCCCGAGCCCGGAGACCGCCTCCAGGGTCTGTCCGCCGATATCGGCGGCCACCAGGCGGTAGCCCCTGAGAGAGCCGTCCTCACGCGGGTCGCGCTCCATCCCGGCACGCTTCAGGTTCTTCTCGTTGAAGGTGCCGGTGTTGAGGACCACCGTCCCGCCTTCCCGCACCTTACCCAGGTGGACCTTGAGCGCCGCCGGATTCATCGCCACCAGGGTGTCGGCCAGGTCGCCGGGGTTGCGCACCGCCTCGCCACCGAAGCGAATTTGGAACGAGGAGACACCGAAGGTGGTGCCGGAGGGGGCTCGAATCTCGGCAGGGTAGTCGGGGACCGTGGCCAAATCGTAACCGCGTTCGGCCGCCACGTGGGTGAAGCGTGC
>SKYL01000295.1 GCA_007127935.1 Halorhodospira sp.
AAGTACCCCTGCTGCACCGCCGTGGCGCCGACCGGCACCGGCGACGGCCGCAGCGCCAGCACCAACACGGCCGCCGCGGCCAACCCGAAGAGTACGAGGATGATCTTCTTACGGAGTGGCATCGAATCCCCTTTAAGGATCTGCTGAATAATCCGTCATTACAAGCACCCTACGTCATTGCGAGGGCCGGAGGCCCGCGGCAATCTCCTGGAGACTGCCGCGCCGCTTCGCGGCTCGCAGTGACGGGGGCGCACGGTCAAGTTCATCCAGAGCGCAGCGAAGCAATCTCCCCACGCTAATGATAACGCTGTCGTTCTACTCCACCGTCTTCAACGCCGAGACCATGTCCAGGCGGTGGAGCCGCCGGGCGATGAAGAGCACCGACAGGACCGAAGCCAGCAGCACCCCCGCCGCCGAGAAGGCGTAGGTCTGATGGGTGATCACGAACGGAATCCGGAACAGATCCATGCTCATGGCCTCATTGAGCGACCAGGCGAAGCCGGTCCCCACCAGCCACCCCACCGGGATCGCCAGCAGGGTCAGCAGCGCGATCTCGCCGATCAGGATCCACCCCACCTCGGCGCGCGTGTAGCCCAGCACCCGCAGCGTGGCCAACTCTCGCGCCCGCTCGGCGAAGGCGATGCGGGCGTTGTTGTAGACCACGGCGAAGGCGATGGAGCCGGCCAACAGGAGCAGGATGCCCATGAAGACCAGGACGGTGTCCTCGATATAGTCGCGGAAGTTGCGCTCCGACTCGGCGATCAGTCCGATACCGGCGACCCGGGGCGTCTCCCACAGGCGGTGGAACAGCTCCCGCTCCAGCTCCCGGTCGGTGAGCAGCCAGGCGCCGGAGATGGCCGGCCCCTCCCGCATCAGCCGGTTCAACGCCCGCCGCTCCATATAGGCGCTGACGCCGATGGGCTCGTCGACGGTGGCCGCCAGCTCCACGGTGACGGTGCGCCGGTGGCCCTCCATGATCTCCATCTCCAATTGGTCGCCGGGTGCCACGCCGAGGTGGCCGGCCAGGTAGCCGGTGAGCAGCAGCCCCTCCGGCGGGACGGTCACCGGCCGGTGGTCGGCGTCGATGAGGCCGAGGAGACGGGGGGCCGGGTCGAGGCCGAGGACCGAGGTGCGATACTCCCGGCGGCCGTGCACCAGGCGCACCGGCGCCGAGCGGTAGGTCTCCACGTAGTCGACCCCCGGCTGGGCGCGCAACTCCGCCGCCGCCCGTTCCGGGGTCGGATCGCTGAAGGTCAGGTGGACGTCCATCTTCAAGACCTTCCGGTACTGGATATCCAGCAGGTGGTCCACCGCGTTGAACTGATAGCTGCCGAGCAGCAGCAGCCCCCCGGAGAGCCCGATCCCCAGCAGCGACAGGGACGACTTGAACCGGTGGCGGGAGAGGTTGCGGAGGATGATGCGGTTGGACGGGTCGAGCAGTCGCCCCACCCGTGAGCGCTCCAGCCAGCCCCGGTGAAAGTCCTCCGGGGCCGGGGGCCGCATGGCCTCCGCCGGCGGCAGGCGGACCGCGCCGTGGACCGCGCGGAAGGTGCCGAGGAGCGCCGCGCCGGCCGCCACCGCTACGCCCAGGGCCATTACCGGCGGTTGGAGCCGCAGGTGCATCTCCGGAAACCGAAAGTACTCCGCGTAGATCGCCGCCAGCCCCTCCGCCGCCCAGGCGCCGAAGCCGATCCCCAGGGCCGATCCGGCGGCGACGATACCGCCGGTCAGCAGGCCGTAGTGGAGCGCCAGGTCGCGGTTGTCGTAGCCGAACGCCTTGAGGACCGCCACCTGCTGGCGCTGGGTGCGGATGATCCGCCCCATGACCACGTTGAGCAGGAAGGCCGCCACGCCGAGGAAGATGGCCGGCAGCATCGTCGCCATGACCCGCAACTGGTCCAGCTCCTCGGAGAGGAAGCGGTGCGAGATCTGGTCGTCGCGGCCGTAGGCGCCGACGCTGCCGTAGGGCCCGAGGACGGCGTCCACGGCGTCGATGACGGTCTCTTCGTCGGTCCCGGCCTGGAGGGTCAGCACCACGCTGTTGAACGCGCCGTCCATGTCGTAGGCGTGGGCCAGCGCCCGGCGGTTCATCCACAGGACGCCGAAGCGCTCATAGTCCGGCAGCAGGTCGCCGGGACCCAGTTGGTAGACGAACTCCGGCGAGAGGACCACGCCGCTGACGGTGAGCGTCTGCAGGCGGCCGTGGATGATGGCCTGCAGCCGGTCACCGGCCCGCAACCCGTGGGCCTCGGCGAACGGCTCGCCAATGGCCACCTGGTCGGAGCGGCCCGACTCCGGCAGGCTCCCCTCCCGCAGGTAGAGCCGGTGCAGATCGGGTTGGCGGCCGTCGGGGATGGAGAGCAGCAGTCCGCGCACCGGGTCGTCGAAATCGGGCACCTCCAGCCGTACCGGCGCCCGCACCCGGGTCTCCACCAGGTTGACGCCGGGGATCTCCCGCAGCCGTTCGGCCACCCCCTCCGGCGCCCGCCGCAGCTCGGCGAAGACGTGGCCGAAGCGGTGGCCCTCGTAGAACCGCTCCTTGGAGAGTTGAATGGCGTCCACCGTGGTCACCGCCAGGACCAACACCATGACCCCCGCACCGATGACTACCGCGATGGCGGCGGCTTGGCCCTTCAGGGCCGTCAGGTCGCGCAGCAGCTTCCGGTGCAGGGTGCGCACGATGCCCTCCGCCTACCAGTGGAGTTCCGTCGGCGAGGCCCGCCGCTCGTTCACCTCCACCGACGAGACCCGGCCGTCGCTGAGGTGGATGACCCGGTCGGCCATCTCGCCGATCACCACGTTGTGGGTGATGACCGCGGTGGTGGTACCCAGCTCCCGGTTGATCCGCTCGATGGCGGTGAGCACTTGGACCCCGGTCTTGGAGTCCAGCGCGCCGGTGGGCTCGTCGCAGAGGAGCACCGCGGGGCGCTTGGCGATGGCGCGGGCGATGGCCACCCGCTGCTGCTCGCCGCCGGAGAGCTGGGACGGAAAGTGGTCGACCCGGTCGGCCAGCCCCACCAGGGCGAGCGCCTCCTCGGGGGGCATCGGGTCGCGGGCGATCTCGGTGACCACGGCCACGTTCTCCCGGGCGGTGAGGCTGGAGATCAGGTTGTAGAACTGGAAGACGAAGCCCACGTGGTCGCGGCGGAAGGCGGTCAGCGCCTTCTCGCCGGCACCGGCCAGATCCCGGCCGCCGTAGAGGACCTGCCCGCCGGTGGCGCTGTCCAGGCCGCCGAGGATGTTGAGCAGCGTCGACTTGCCGGAGCCGGAGGCGCCCAGCATCACCGCCAGTTCCCCGGCGTAGAGTTCCAGGTCGACACCGCGCAGGGCGTGGATCTCCACGTCGCCCATGCGGTAGACCTTGGTCACCCCCTCGGCGCGGAAGACGACTTGCCGGGTGGCGTCCGGCGCGGCGGGTTCCGGCGTGGCTACCAAGTCCCCGTGTTCTCCATGGACGACCACGGCTCCTCTGGCGGCAGCGGGTCTCCCGCCTGCAACAGCTCGATGGAGATCCCGTCCGGTGAGCGGATGAAGGCCATGTGGCCGTCCCGGGGCGGGCGGTGGATGGTGATCCCCGCATCCATCAGCTTCCGGCACAGGTCGTAGATGTTCTCCACCCGGTAGGCCAGGTGGCCGAAGTTCCGCCCGCCGGTGTACGTCTCCGGGTCCCAGTTCCAGGTCAGTTCGAGCATCGGCGCCTTGTCGCGCCGCGCCCGCTCCACGTCGTCCGGGGCGGCCAGGAAGACCAGCGTGAAGCGGCCCTTGTCACTGTCGTGGCGGCGGACCTCCACCAGGCCCAGCCGGTTGCAGTAGAAGTCCAACGAGGCGTCGAGATCGCCGACGCGGACCATGGTGTGCAGGTATTGCATGGGGGCATCTCCCCGGGGTTGCGGATGAAAAACAGTATGGCATTGCAGGGGGGGCGGGCGGCTACTACTTCATGGTGGGATGTTAGGGAGATGCAGAACAATCCGTCATTGCGAGGAGCGGAGCGACGAAGCAATCTCCAGCGCTTTGGCACCAACCCATGGAGATTGCTTCGCTCCGCTCGCAATGACGGGGAAAGGGTTTGTCCAGCATTTTCCATAGTGCATCGTGTGCCGGATTGGCGGGGCTTCCGGTCGGAGCGCATATCCCGATGATGTAGACTGCGACGCCATAACGTCCACGTGCTGTCAGTCCCCCGTTGGTGTGCTCCGGAGTGCCTGGAACAATGACAACAAGAGAAGGGAAAGCCCTTTTTCAAATGGGAGGTACCGTGAACAAAACAGAACGCGGTTCTGCCCGGCGTAGCGGGCTGCCGGGCGCCGTTGTGGTGTCGTCGTTGGCGTTGGCCGGGGCCGTGTTGTTCCCGGCCGGCAACGCCTGGGCCGAGGGATCGTGGGAGTTCTACGCCCGGCTCAACGTCTCCACCGATTACCTCAACGACGGCGAGGACGGCGCGCTGAATTTCTCCAGCAACTCCAGCCGGGTCGGTCTCCGGGGACGGCGTG
>SKYL01000133.1 GCA_007127935.1 Halorhodospira sp.
CGGTAGCGGTCGCTTTCCAATTCATTGCGCTCCAGGTAGCGGATATACGTCACCAATTGGGCCAACGGCAGCGCCTCCGGGTCGGCCACCACCACCGCCAGCACATCAGGCCGCAGATCTCCCGCCCACTCCAACGTCTCCATTCGCTCGGTCTCAATCCTTTCCACCCCGTACCGTATGATCTCCACGCCACGCATTTCCCACGCCTGATCCGTGTAATGCATGGACTCGGCCGCCACCCGCTCGGCCAACTCTCCCTTGTCCCACCGGTAAACGACCACCTCTTCAAGATGAGCGGCGGAACGTGGCCGCTCCACACGAAGGAAGTCCTGTCCATCCCGCGCCCACAAGGCACCGTCGGGACCGGTGCGCAGCCGGTCCCCGGCCGAGAGGCCGCGTAGTGCCGCCGCACGGTCCTCGGCCGGAGGCACAACCCACTCCCCCAGGGCGGAGGCCGTCAGCGCGAGCAGGAATCCTCCAACCATGGCCGCCAAGGCGACTTGCAACACGGAGACCCCGGCCGCGCGCATCGCGGTCAATTCGTGACGGGCCGCCAACCCGCCCAGCCCGGCGAGGGAACCGATCAGTGTCGCGAAAGGGAATGCCTCATAAGCGTAACGGGGCATCGCCAAAAGGCCTTGCAGTGCCGCCTCCCCCGTCTTGCCATCACCAGCGGCCACGCTATCCACCAATGAAAAGACAAAGTTTAGGGCCAAGATGGCGGCCAGCGCCACCAGCGAGGCGGACACCACAGTCCGGGCCAAGTAGCGGGTAAGGATGATCATGCCTTCCGCACGCCCATCCCGAACCGCCACCACATCCACAGCCAAGCTGCCGCAAACAGTAAGATGTGCAGCCACCATAGCCCCAATGCCGCGGGCACCAATCCTTGCTCCAGCCAGTCGCGTCCCGCCGTCACCAACTGGAAGTAGAACAAGTAGATCAACACCCCCATGAGCAGCGCACCAAAACGCCCCTCCCGTGGGTTCACTTTTGCCAAGGGAACCGCCACCACAAGTAGGACTAGCGCCATGGCCGGCATAGCCAGTCGCCAGTGCAATTCCGCCTTATCAGCGATCTGATTACTGCGCAACAAGTCCCTCGACGGCTGTCCATCTCTACCCCTGCGCACCCGGACCGCTCTAGGCTCTTCCAACAAGATCCCATGGCGCTCGAACCGCGTAACCCGCCATGCGGGCTTGTCTGGTGAACCGTCATAGCGCACCCCTTTTTCCAGGATCAGGTAACGGTCCCCGTTGGATCCTTCTACCCGTTGATCACCGCGGTCAGCGTGGATAATCGTCTCACTGGCACCATCCCGGATACGCACAAAGACATGACGCATCCTCCCATCCGCATCGGCCGTGCCCGCGTACATCGCGCCGCCGGCACCGCCGACGAAGCGGCCGGCCTGTATCCCTTCCACCTCGGCAGCCCGTGCCGCCTCGGCGGCATATCGATCAGCGGCGTGGGTGGCCCAAGGGGCCACCCACAGGGAGAGCCAAGCCACCAGCAGCGCCGCCGGAACCCCCAGAATCAATAAGCCGCGTGTAATACGCCCCGGTCCGACACCGCAGGCGGCCAGCACCGACATTTCATTGTCCCGGTACAACCGCCCCAGGGTAAGCACCGCCCCCAGAAAAAGCGCGGCAGGTACCACCACGCCTAAATAACGCAAGGTCTGGAACCCCATCAGCACAGCAATGGCGCCGCCGTCCAGCTTCCCATCGGCGACATCCACCAAATAACGGATCAACTGGTTTGCCGCCAAGACGGAAAAGAGCACGGCCAATACGGCCACGCTGGCGGCAGCCGCCTCACGGACCAGGTAACGATAGATAATGAATGACTTAACGGACTCTCCGCCGGCAACGCTCCAAATCACCGGTACCTTTCCATTAGACTGTGCCGCTGAATCGGCACGGCCCCGCCGTGGCGGCGCCGAAGCTGTATGGTGCAAGACAGCATACTAACCGTTATCCCGGCATTCGAGGGGCAACATGGAGTATTCGGTACGAAGCGGCGACCCCGCCCACCTGCGCACCGCCTGTGTAGTGATCGGCGTATGGGAGCGCGGACGACTCAGCCGCGCCGCCCGGACGCTGGACGCGGCGAGCGGCGGGCACCTTACCGAGTTGCTGCGCCGCGGCGGACTGGAGGGGAAACCGGGGCAATCGTGGATGCTGCCCGCTCTGCCCGGCGTCCAGGCGGAGCGGGTATTGCTGGTGGGTTGTGGGCGGGAGCGCGGCCTGAACGAACGCACCTACCGCAAGATCGCCACCCATACCGCCACGGCGCTGGAGCAGGCCGGTATCGGCGAGGCCGTGGCCTGCCTGCCGGAGCTACCGATTCGCGGCCGTGATCTGCGCTGGCGGGTGGGCGCCGCCACCGAGGCGGCGGGCGCCGCCCTTTACCGCTTCACCGCGTTCAAGAGCGAACCCGACACCCCGCGCCGCCCCCTGCGCCGGATCACTTGGCGGGTGCCGGAACGGGGTGATGTCCACCGGTGCCGTCCGGCCCTGGAACTGGGCCGGGCCACCGCCGCCGGCGTCTCCCTGGCGCGCGATCTGGCCAACGCCCCACCCAACGTCTGCACGCCCGACTACTTGGCGGAGGAGGCGGAGCGGCTGGCGGAACGCCACGAGGCCGTGACTGCTTATAGCCTGCAACGGCGGGAGATGGAAGAGCTGGGCATGGGCGGCGTGCTGGCGGTGGCCCGGGGCGCGGAGAACCCGCCGCGGCTGATCGTCATGGAGTACCACGGCACCGGCGGCTACGAACCGCCGGTGGTCCTGGTGGGCAAGGGCGTCACCTTCGACAGCGGCGGCATCTCGCTGAAGCCCGGCGAGGCCATGGACGAGATGAAGTACGACATGTGCGGCGCGGCGTCGGTTTTCGGCGCCGTGGCGGCCTGCGCCGAGGCCGGCCTGCCACTGCGGGTGGTCGGCGTGATTCCCGCCGTGGAGAACATGCCCGACGGCCGTGCCACCCGCCCCGGTGACATCGTCACCACCATGGCCGGGAAACGGGTGGAGATCCTCAACACCGACGCCGAGGGGCGGATGATCCTGGCCGATGCGCTGACCTACAGCGAGCGCTTCAATCCCGCCGTAACGGTCGATATCGCCACCCTCACCGGGGCGTGCATCATCGCCCTGGGCCACCACCGCCACGGTCTCATGGGCAACCACCCAGCGTTGGTCCGCGAACTGCTCCAGGCGGGACGCAACGCCGATGATCCGGCATGGGAACTCCCTCTGGGCGACGAGTACGACGAGCAACTCAAGTCGCCCTTCGGTGACTTTGCCAATATCGGCGGCCGTTCCGCCGGCACCATCACCGCCGGCTGCTTTCTGCAGCGCTTCGCCGGCAAGATGCGCTGGGCACACCTCGACATCGCCGGCACCGCCTGGAAGAGCGGCGAGCAGAAGGGCGCCACCGGACGGCCGGTTCCGCTGTTGACCCGCTTTCTGGCGGCCCGCGCACGGTGGGACCGGTGAACCGGGTCGACTTCTACGTCCTGGCCATCGCGGGCGCCGACGCCCGGGATCGCTTCGCCTGCCACTTGGCGGAGAAGGCCTACACCGCCGGCCATCGCGCCTTTATCCTGACCGGCGACGAGACCCAGGCGGAACGGCTCGATACCCTGTTGTGGACCTTCCGCCAGGGTAGCTTCGTCCCCCACGCCCCCGCGGTTGCACGGGACGGAGAGCCGGTGGCGGTGGGCGCCGCCCCGCCGGACCCGGATGACGATGTATTGATCAACCTCTCCGACCGGCTGCCGGAAGGGTGGCGGCAGTGGCCGCGCCTGGCGGAAGTGGTCGATCAGCGCGAGGATGTACTCCAGGCCAGCCGCCGGCGTTTCCGCGACTACCGGGACGCCGGGGTTTCACCCCATACCCACCGCATAGAGGCACGATCACGGTGAGCGACAACGACCTGCATTCCACCGAGGCCGACGGACCGGAGGCCGCCGACGATCTTCACGTCCCCATGCTTTTTGACGTGGTGGCGCCCGGCGACCGCGTCCGGCAGAGCGGAGGGCGCTTGGAACCCGACCGGGAAGCCGAAGCGGCCCTCAATGCCCGGGCGGTCACCCGCGAACTGGCCAAGCAGTTCAAGGCGGAACTGGACCGCCGGCTTCCCGCCGCCATGCGCGAGGCCAACGCCCGCATCCGCCGCGCGGTGGACGAGGCGTTGCTGGAAGCGGTGCGCACCCGCGGCCGAACGAAAAAAGAAGAGGCATGACCCGCCCCATGGAGAAGACCTACGACCCCACCCGCCTGGAAAGAGATCTCTACCGCTTCTGGGAGGAGAACGGCTTCTTTGCCCCCGGCGGCCGCGGCGAGCCGTACTGCATCATGATCCCGCCGCCCAACGTCACCGGCACCCTGCACATGGGCCACGCCTTCCAGGACACGGTGATGGACGCGCTCACCCGCTACCACCGCATGGACGGCTTTAACGCCCTGTGGCAACCCGGCACCGAC
>SKYL01000106.1 GCA_007127935.1 Halorhodospira sp.
CGATGGCCTCGGCCCCGTCCACGCTCCGTTCCGCCACGCCCCGGCGAACCGACTCCAGGGCCGACAATCGCCCCATGCCGTCTTCCAGATCCCTCTGAAAGGCGGCCCCGTACCCCTCCGCGGAAAACCCGTCAAGAAAGCCGTGGAGGTCTTCCAGCCGGCGGCCGGTATCGCCGTGCTGGATCGCCAACTCCTCGCCGAAGGCGCCACCATCGCTGCCGAGATAGCCGGCGGAGAACCCACGCTCCCGCTGCATCTCGTGGACCAGCCGGCCCATCCGCTCGCCCAACTCCACCAGCCGTTCCGTATCAGCCATGGCCCGCACTTCCCGCGCCTTGTGCCAAACCAAGTTGGAGGCGAAGTAGAGCAACCCGATGAGCGGGATCATCATCATCAGCGTCAGCCGATGCCGCTCGATCACCCCGGTCAACGGATCACCCACGGCTCCACCTCCACGCTTCCGCCACTCAAGAGGCGGTCCCCGGCGATGCCGATCCGGCACCGCCCGCCTCGTGGAGCGAGGCCGCATGCTCCACCTGACCCAGCAGGGAGAGGTCTTCCGCCGAGAGGACGTTGTCCACATCGAGGATGATGGCGAACCCCTTCTGCACCTTGGCCATGCCGAGGATCGACTCGGTGCGGATCTTGGCCCCGAAGGCCGGCGCCGGGGCGATGTCGGCGGCGGCGATCTCCAGCACCGCATCCACCGCGTCCACCACGACCCCCACCACTTCGGTTACCTCACCACTCTGCAACTCCAGGATGACGATGCAGCTCTTCCGGGTGATGGCGCTGGACTCGCCGCCGAACCGGCTGGCCAGGTCGATCACCGGCACCACCGCCCCCCGCAAGTTGATCACGCCACGGATCACCTCGGGCATCATCGGCACCACGGTGAGGCTGCCGTACTCGATGATCTCCTTGATGTTCAGGATATCGATGGCGTACAGCTCACCCTGGAGCGTGAAGGTCAGGTACTGCCCGGCCTCCCGATCGGCCGGCGCCTCGGCCGGCCGATCCTCTTCTCTCGCCAATGCCGTCATCTCCGACCTCCTCAGAAGCGCACGAACTCGGGCTCGCCGGCAGGCTCCTGGGCCTCCGGCTCACCATCATCCCGGTCGGAACGCGGCGGGGCCGCCTTCTTTGCCGTCTCCACCCCCTTGCGGGCGGCATCATTGGCGGCGTTGGCCAGTTTGAAAAAGGCCATGGTGGTCTGCAGTTGTTCGGCCTGGCCGCTCATCTCCTCGGCGGTGGCCGCCAGTTCCTCCGACGACGACGCGTTCTGTTGCGTCGCCTGGTTCAACTGCCCCATCGCCGTGTTGATCTGCTCGACACCGGCCGACTGCTCTTCCGACGCCGCAGCGATCTCCTGCACCAGATCCGACGTCTTCTTGATGGACGGCACCATCTCGTCCAGCAGCTTCCCGGCACGCTCGGCCATATCCACCGAGCTGCCCGCGACCTCGCCGATCTCCTGGGCCGCCACTTGGCTACGCTCCGCCAGCTTGCGCACCTCCGCCGCCACCACCGCGAAACCCTTGCCGTGGTCCCCGGCACGCGCCGCCTCGATGGCCGCATTCAGCGCCAACAGATTGGTCTGGTAGGCGATGTCGTCGATGATGCGGATCTTCTCGGCGATGCTCTTCATCGCCGTCACCGTCTGCTGCACCGCCTCGCCGCCCTCAGACGCCTCCTTGGCCGCCTTGCTCGCCATCCCGTCGGTAACCTTGGCGTTCTCGGTGTTCTGGGTGATGGACGCCGACATCTGCTCCACCGACGACGTGCTCTCCTCCACGTTCGCCGCCTGCTCACTCGCCCCCTGGCTCAGCGTCTGGGCCGTGGCGCTCACCTGCTCCGAAGCGCTGGAGAGCGACTCGCCCATGGAGCGGACATCGGTGATGATCCGCGTCAACTCCTCGACCATGGACTTCATGGCGAAGAGGACGCTGCTGCTGTCGTTGGGCTTGGTCTTGATCTCGATATTGAGATCGCCGTCGGCCACACGGCTGGCGATTTCAGCCACCTGGAACGGCTCGGCACCTAGGCGGCGACTGATGCCGGTAATGATGAACCACGCCAGTAGGACACCGGCCAGCAAGCCGCCGGCCATGCTCCCGATAAAGACATTGCGGTTGGTGGTATACAACTCGTAGGCCGCGTTGTACTCCTCCTCCGCCACATCCAATTGCACATCCATCAGGGCGCCGAAACGATCAGAGACCGGGTCGATCACTTGGTAGAGTTCGTTGATGATGTATTCTTCCAGCGCCGTTGAGTCCTGCCGCCGCAGGATATCCTGCAGCCGCGCCACCGACCGGTCAGCGATCTGAAGCAACGGCATCAACTCATCGACAATTCGTTGTTCCCGGTTCACCAGGAACGTCGCCAGATAGGCCTCCCAAACCGGCTCAATGGTACGCACCGCCTCGGCGACGTTCTCCCGCGCTTCCGACCACGTAATGTTGCCGTTGCGCACCTTGTGGGCGGTATCGACGATATTCACCGCGTACTCATCGGCGATCGTGGTCAACTGCCGCAACGGCACCACCCGGTCCTGATAGACCGTGTCGAGCCCCTGGACGGCGGTACTCTGCCCGTGCAGACCGAGGATGCCGAGGCCGATCAGCACGGCCGCCAACACCCCCACCAACGCCGACAACTGCATGGCGATCTTCATGTTCTTGAACATGGCACTTCCCTCGTATCGTGATTGCTGTCGATTCCGTGCTAGGAACCGGCGGTCTCTGTTTTCGCTACCCGGACGTTCTCCCGCGACGACTTGATCCGCTGCGCCGCCACGAAGTCCTCCTTTCGCACGGCCTGTTCCAGCAGCACCGGCACATCCAACACCAGAGCCACCTCCCCGGAGCCGAGGATGGTGGAGCCGGAGATTCCCCGTAGGCCGTTGAAGACCCGCCCCAGCGGCTTGATCACCGCCTGCAACTGCCCCTTCAACTCATCCACCAGCAGGCCCGCCTTGCGGCCGGCCCACTGCACCACCACCACGTTGCGGCGGCGGCCGGTGGCCTCTCCCTCCAACGCGAAGTGATCCTTGAGCCGCAACAGCGGTAAGACCTCACCCCGCAGGTTCAAGTAGTCGCGCCGCTCTGCCTCGGTGTCATCCCCCGCCGGCAGCTCCACGCACTCCAGCACCAATTCCAGCGGCACCACGTAGTGCCCCTGGGCGACGCTCATCAGGAAGCCGTCGATGATCGCCATCGAGAGCGGCAGACGGATGCGGAAGGTGGTCCCCCGCCCCGCCACACTCTCGATACCGACGGTGCCGCGCAGGTCCTCAATGGCGCGCTTGACCACATCCATGCCGACACCGCGGCCGGAGAGGTTGCTGACGCGATCCACGGTGGAGAAGCCGGGCTCGAAGATCAGATCCCAGACTTGGGCGTCGGTCAGTTCCTCTCCATCGGAGATCAGTCCCCGGGAGCGGGCCTTGGCGAGGATGGCGTCGCGGTTCAAACCGCCGCCGTCGTCGGCCACCTCGATGACGATGCCCCCCGACTCGTGGTAGGCGTTGAGCGCCACCGTTCCGGTGACCGGCTTGCCCCGCCCGGCCCGCACCTCGGCGGACTCGATGCCGTGATCCACGGCGTTGCGCACCATGTGGGTCAGCGGATCGCCGATGCGGTCCACCATGGTCTTGTCGAGTTCGGTGTCGCCGCCGCGGATGATCAGTTCGATGGGCTTGCCGGTCTCCTTGGAGACGTCCCGCACCACTCGCCGGAAGCGGTTGAAGGTCTCGCCGATCTCCACCAGGCGCAGGCGCATGGCGCTGTCGCGGATGTCCTCCACCAGCCGCGCCACGCCGGAGACCGACTCCAGCATCGCGCCGTCCTTGCTACGGGTGGCTAGCATGCCGAGTCCGGAGTTGGCGATGACCAGTTCGCCCACCAGGTTGATCAGGGTGTCGAGCTTGTCGGCGTGAACCCGGAGGAACTTGGAGTCCTGGGCTTGGCGGCCGCGCACCTCCTTTTGCCGCGCCAGGGCGGCGTCCACCACCTCGGGCTGCACCACCTGCTCCTGGACGAACATCTCGCCCAGGGGGGTCCGCTCGCCACCCTCGGCGTCGCCGGAGCGCGCCTCCTGCATCGCCAGCATCTCGTCCAGCTCCCGGGCGGTGATGGCGCCGCACGCCACCAGGATCTCCCCCAGCCGGGTGATGTCCTCCGGCAGCGCGTCGATCAGGTCCAGGTAGTCGGCGACCCGGCATCCGGGGGGAAGGATGCGGATCGCACTCTCTTCGCGCACGAAGTCGAAGGCACTCTCGATGCGCGCCTTGTCGGCGTCGGTGCGGAAGCGGATCTCGAAGCCGAGGTAGCAGCACTCCGGGTCCATCCCGGCGGCCGGCGGCAGCGCGTCGGGGAGGGTGACCAAGTGGACGATCTCACCGAAGGTGGCGAGGTAGCGGATGAAGGAGAGCGGGTCCATGCCGTGGCGGAGCACGTCGGGGTTGAAGCGCAG
>SKYL01000065.1 GCA_007127935.1 Halorhodospira sp.
GTTCATCGACAACATCTACCGTTACACCCTTGCCGGCCAGGAGGTCTCGGCGCTGCTCGGCCGCATGCCCTCCTCCGTGGGCTACCAGCCGACGCTGGCCGAGGAGATGGGCCGGCTGCAGGAGCGCATCACCTCCACCAAGACCGGGTCCATTACCTCGATCCAGGCGGTCTACGTGCCCGCCGACGACTTGACCGACCCGTCGCCGGCCACCACCATCGCCCACCTGGACGCCACCATCGTGCTCTCCCGCCAGATCGCCGAGTTGGGCATTTACCCGGCGGTGGACCCGCTGGACTCCACGTCGCGCCAGCTCGACCCGCTGGTCATCGGGCAGGAGCACTACGACGTGGCACGTGGTGTACAGGGCGTGCTGCAGCGCTATAAAGAGCTGAAGGACATCATCGCCATCCTCGGTATGGACGAGCTGTCCGAGGACGACAAGCTGACCGTGGCCCGGGCCCGGAAGATCCAGCGCTTCCTCTCCCAGCCGTTCTTCGTGGCCGAGGTCTTCACCGGCATGTCCGGCAAGTACGTTTCGCTGAAGGACACCATTGCCTCCTTCCGGGCGATCCTCGACGGTGAGTACGACCACCTGCCCGAGCAGGCGTTCTACATGGTCGGCCCCGTCGAGGAAGCCGTCGAGAAGGCCAAGAACCTGTAATCGAGGGCGCCCATGAGCACGCTCCAAGTGGATATCGTCAGCGCCGAGGGCCAACTCCACGCCGGGACCGCCACCATGGTGGTGGCGCCGGCCCAGGAGGGGGATGTGGGCATCACCCCGCGTCACGCCCCGTTGCTGACGCGGTTGCGCCCCGGTGAGATCCGCATTACCGAGGAGAACGGCGAGGAGTGGCACTTCTACGCCTCCGGCGGGGTGTTGGAGGTCCAGCCGCATAAGGTCACGGTGTTGGCCGACACCGCGGTCCGCGCCAAGGACATCGACGAAGCGGCGGCGCTGGAGGCGAAGCACCGGGCCGAGGAGCAGTTGCGGCAGCAGAAGGAAGACATCGACTACAGCCAGATCCAGGCGGAACTGGCCGAGGCGTTGGCGCAATTGCGGGCCATCGAGCGGCTGCGCAAAAGCGCCAAGCGTTGATCCGTATACGGCGGTGGTCCGAAACGGCGTGGCGGCCGGTTCGGCTGCCGGCCGGGGTGGATAACCGAGGTGGCTCGTAGTGTCGTCTGAGCAGTTCTCCGTGGTCATTCTCGCGGCGGGTAAGGGCACCCGCATGCGCTCCGCGCGGCCCAAAGTGCTACATCCCCTGGCCGGCCGCCCCTTGCTCTCCCACGTTCTCGATACCGCACTGGCGCTGAAGCCGACGGCGGTCTACGTGGTCTACGGCCACGGCGGAACCAACGTGGTGGCGGCCCACGAGACGTATCCGGTGCGGTGGGTGGAACAGCCGGAGCAACTGGGCACGGGCCACGCGGTGCGTTGTGCGGTCCCCGAGGTCCCGGATGACCACCGCGTCCTGGTGCTCTACGGCGATGTGCCTCTGGTCCGGCCGGACACCTTGCAGCCCCTCCTCGACACCCGTGGTGTCGCCCTGCTGACCACCGTCCTCGACGATCCCACCGGATACGGCCGGATTCTACGTTCCGGGGATGGCGTGACCGGTATCGTCGAGGAGAAGGATGCCGCCCCCGAGCAGCGTGCCGTCCGCGAGGTCAACACCGGCCTGTTGGCCGCGCCGGCCGGGCCCCTGAAGGCCTGGTTGGTCGACCTGCAAAGCGACAACGCCCAGCGGGAGTACTATCTGACCGATATCGTCGCCATGGCGGTGGCCGGCGAGGTGCCGGTGGTCGGCGTGCCGGCGGATGAGCCCGCCGAGGTTCAGGGCGTCAACGACTTGGTCCAGTTGGCCGAGGTGGAGCGCCTGTGGCAGCGGCGGGCGGCGGAGCGGCTCATGCGCTCTGGGCTACACTTGATACAGCCAGACCGCTTCCAGTTGCGGGGGGAACTGATTCACGGCAGCGATTGTAGCGTGGACGCCGACGTGATCTGCCAGGGTCGGGTCGAGCTGGGCCACCGGGTGACCCTCGGCCCGGGTGTCCTCCTCCGCAACGCCCGGGTGGAGGACGACGCCGTGGTCGACGCCTACAGCATTATTGACACTGCGGTGGTGGGGCCGGGCGCCCAGGTCGGACCCTTCGCCCGCCTACGTCCGGGAACGACCCTGGAGCGGGGCGCGAAAGTGGGGAACTTCGTGGAGACGAAGGCCGTTCGCCTGGGGCCGGGCTCCAAGGCCAACCACCTGACCTACCTTGGCGACACCGAGGTGGGTGCGGGGGTGAATATCGGCGCGGGCACAATCACCTGCAACTACGACGGCGCCGGCAAGCACCGTACGCGGATCGAGGACGACGCCTTCATCGGCTCCGGCACCGAATTGGTGGCCCCGGTGACCGTGGGGCGCGGGGCCACGATCGGCGCAGGTACCACCCTGACCCGGGATGCACCCCCCGGTACCCTAACCTTGGAACGTACGCGGCAGCGCACGGTGGAGGGTTGGCGACGGCCGGGTGCCGTGTCCACCCGGCAAGCCGGTGATGACGACCCGACACCGTCGGAATCAAGTTGAGGAGCAGCGGATGTTTGACCATACCGTCGTCGCGGTTCACTTCGAGTCGCCTTACCAACCCCTCTTGGACACCCTGTCGGAACTGCGCAAGGTCGGGGCGCAGCGCTTCACGCTAGTGGATGTGTTGCGCATTGACGATCCCGATGATTTGAGCGAGGCCCACCGTGAGGAAGCGCGGCGGCGGCTGGAGCAGAAGCAGGCCGACCTGAAAGGCGCCGGTCTGAAGGTGGAGATTCAGCAGCCCATTGGGTTCCCGGCCCCGGAATTGTCGAAGATTGGCCGGGGCTACGGCGCGCAGTTGATCCTCCTCGGCTCCCGGGGCGAGGGGCTGTTGCGGGAGTTCTACCACGGCTCCACGGTCCTCGAGCTGGCGCGCCAGACCACCCTGCCGGTACTGATGGAACGGATCGACCCCCAGTTCGGCACCGCCCACGGCGAGATCTTCCGTCACCCGATCTTGGCCACCGACTTCTCCACCAAGGCCACCGCGGCGCACGCCCTGGCCCTCGACTTGGCGGAGAAGGCGGGCCGCCTGACCTTGCTCCATGTGGACGAGGCCGGCCATCACGCCAACGGTCGGGAGAAGCTCGACGCCTTGGCCGAAGAGGCCCGCAAGCGCGGCGCCGAAACGGATATCCGCATCGAGTCGGGTTCCCCCGCCACCACCATCCGCCATGTGGCGGAGCGGGAGGGCGCCAGCGTTGTGATCGTCGGCAAGCGCGGTGACGGCCACGGTCGGGAGCCGGCCTTGGGCACCACGGCCCAGGGCGTTTGCCGCAACTGTCCTTGCTCGGTGCTGGTCGTGCCCAACGAGCAAGGCATCTGGTTGCGCTGACATGTGCGGCATCGTCGGCGCCATCGCGCAGCGGGACGTCGCCCCGATTTTGTTGGAGGGGTTGCACCGCCTGGAGTACCGCGGCTACGACTCGGCCGGGCTGGCGCTGCTGACGCCCGACGGCTCGCTCTATCGCAATCGCACCACGGGACGGGTCGCCGACCTGGTGGCGGCCATCGGTGCGGAGCCGCCGGCGGGGGGCACCGGGATCGCCCATACCCGCTGGGCCACCCACGGCCGCCCCAGCGATGCCAATGCCCACCCCCACACCGCCGGCGGCGATGTGGTCCTGGTTCACAACGGGATCATTGAGAACCACGAGGAACTCCGCCGCGACCTGGAATCCGCCGGCGTTCGCTTCGAGTCCGAAACCGACACCGAAGTGATCGTCGCCCTGATCGAGCAACGCCACGCCGCCGGGGAAGATCTCTACCAGGCCATGCGGGGCGCGCTGCCCTCATTGCGTGGCGCCTACGCCCTCGGGGTGCTCTCCAAACGCGAGCCCGGCCGGCTGGTGGCCGCCCGCAGCGGCAGCCCGCTGGTGATCGGTCTCGGTATTGGCGAGAACTTCATCGCCTCCGACGTCGCCGCGCTGCTGCCCATCACCCGCAAGTTCATCTTTCTTGAAGAGGGGGACACGGCCGATCTCACCCGTGACCGGGTCACCGTCTACGACGCCTCCGGGCAGGTGGTCGAGCGCCCGGTGCGGACCTCGGAGCTGACGCTCGACGCCGTGGAGCGCGGCGGCTACCGCCATTTCATGCTCAAGGAGATCCACGAGCAGGCGGCCGCCGTGGGCGAGACCTTGGAGGGGCGCATCGCCGACGGCCGCGTTTTGGAGGCGGCGCTGGGCTACGGCGCCGCCGATCGGTTGGCCGCCGCCCGCCGGTTGCAGATCGTCGCCTGCGGCACGTCGTACCACGCCGGGATGGTGGCGCGGTACTGGTGCGAGCGGTATGCCGGAGTGCCGTGCCATGTGGAGGTGGCCAGCGAGTTCCGTTACCGTGCCCACGCCGTGGAGCCGGAAACCCTGCTGGTGGTGA
>SKYL01000029.1 GCA_007127935.1 Halorhodospira sp.
GCCAGCGCGTTCAGCAGACTCGACTTCCCCATGTTGGGCGCACCTACAATCGCCAGATCGCCGGTGCGCCCCACCTGTACACCGGCTTGGGCCTTCCTTCGCACCTCGTCCACCGCTGTGCGCAGCGCGCCGATACGCGCGCACCGTTCATCCCCCGCCAACATGGGAACGTCTTCTTCATCTGGGAAATCGAGGCCCGCCTCAATTTCAGCCCGTAGATCGGCGATCTGGCCGGCGAGTTCGTCCACCGCTCGCCCAAAGGCCCCTTCCAGCGACCGCAGGGCCGCCGCGGCCGCCGCCTCCGACTCGGCATCGATGAGCGCCGCCACCGCCTCCGCTTGGCTGAGGTCGATGCGGCCATTGAGGTACGCCCGTTGTGTGAACTCGCCGGGTTCGGCGGGCCGCGCTCCCAACACCACGATGGAGCGCAGGAGCCGCTCCACCACCGCGGGTCCCCCATGGCCGTGGAACTCGACTACATCCTCTCCGGTGTAGGAGTGCGGCGCGGGAAAGTAGAGCACCAAACCGTGATCGATGGCGCCGCCTTCCACGTCCGTAAAGGTGCGCAACGCGGCGTAGCGGGGCGGGGGGAGTGGCCCGGAAATGGTTGAAGCTATGGCCGGCGCGTTCGGTCCGGACAGGCGCACCACCGCCACGCCACCACTGCCGGGGGGCGTGGCCGGTGCGCATATCGTCTCTATGCGTTCTGCTGTTTCTCCACCGAGCGCATGATCACCCACTGCTGTGCGATGGAGAGCACGTTGTTCGACAGCCAATAGAGCACCAATCCGGACGGGAAGAGCATGAAGAAGCCGGTGAAGACGATGGGCAGCACCTGCATGATGCGCTGCTGAATCGGGTCCATCGGCGCCGGGTTCAGACGCATCTGCAGGAACATGGTCAGCCCCATGAGTACCGGCAGCACGAAGAACGGATCACGGCTGGAGAGATCGTTGAGCCAGAGGATGAACGGCGCATGCCGCAGCTCCACGCTCTCCAGCAACACCCAGTACAGCGCAATGAAGACCGGGATCTGAACGAGGATCGGCAGACACCCGCCCAACGGGTTGATCTTCTCCTTCTTGTACAGCTCCATCAACGCTTGGTTCATCCGCTGGCGATCATCGGAATAGCGCTCGCGGATTTGCTGCATCCGCGGCTGCACCCGGCGCATATTCGCCATGGAGCGATAGCTCATCGCCGATAGCTTGTAAAAGGCCAGCTTGATCAGCAGCGTGAGGATGATGATCGACCAACCCCAGTTGCCGACGAAGTCGTGGATCTTATCCAGCAACCAGAAAAGCGGGTTGGCAATAATGGTGAGAAAACCGTAGTCGACAGTCAGACGCAGGCCCTCGGCATCGACGACCGTCAGCCGATCCTGCTCCTTCGGACCGATGAACAGCTGATTGGTGAACACCCCTTCGTCGCCCGCGGCAACCGTGCCCCACCCCGACGACATTCCAAGAATGTAGTGCTCGCCGGGCAACGAGCGGGTGAAGTAGCGGTACGGTTCTCCCCGGGGCGGGATAATGGCCCCCAGGAAGTAGTGCTGGATCATCGCCGCCCATCCGTCCCGAATATCGCGCGACAGCGCCGCGCCGGCCATGTCGCTGAACGAGATCTTCTCGTAGCGATCTTCCGGGCTATAGATCACACCACCGGAATAGGTATGGATGTACCACGGAGACATGCCCGGCGGATCTGGCGCCCGCCGCAACTGAATGTACTGATACCCCCGCCACGAACCATCCGACCGGTTCAGCACCTCATGCCGGACATCCACCAGGTAGCTGTCCCGGTGAAAGCGGAAGACCTTCCGAAACTCTACCCCTTCGTCATTCCACTGAAAGGGGACCTCGACGTACTCCATCCCTTCGCGCAGCTCATAGGCGTCGCGCTCGATGCGATAGACCGTCCGATGGTCCGGCGCCGGGCCTTCCCGGCTTTGCAGTCCCCCTTGTGCCACGAAGAAGGGTTCGCCGTCGTCCTGCATCAACCGAAACGGCGTCGGATCGCCAACATCCTGGCGGTGCTGCAACAGATCCACCCGCCGAATCTCACCGCCCCGGGCGCTGATCTCCACTTCCATCAAATCGGTGCGCACCAGGACACGGGGAATCTCCGCGTCCCTCACCTCATCCACCGCAACCGGCTCCGTCGGGCGCTCATCGTCCGCAAACGCGGGCGCCGCGGGTTCCACGGGTTCCACGGGTTCCCCCGGACGATCCGGAAGCTCCATGTCCTCTTCCACCGTCTCATGCACCACTCCATCGATGCCGGCCCGCTGCTGCTGATCCCACGCGAAGTACAGCAGGACCGCGAAAAGCACAATGACGATCAAAAAGAACGGTCGTTGATTCTCCATCCGTCTTTACTCCCGGGGACGATCATCGGGCACGGGATCGTAGCCTCCCGCGCAAAATGGATGACATCGAGCGATCCGCCGAACGGCCAACCACCCGCCCCGTGCCGCGCCGTATCGCTCCACCGCCTCGGCGGCATAGTGGGAACAGGTCGGGATAAAACGGCAACGGGGGCCGATCACGGGGCTGATCAGCACCTGATACCCCTTGATCAGTGCCATCAGGACGGCGCGCATGAGCGTTGTTCCAACCGGCGCCAAAGCTCATCGAGGCTCTCGCGCAATTGCTTTCGATCCGGACCCTCGCCCACCGCCCGCCGAATGCCCACCACGACATCCATGGGTGGAAGAGATGCGCGATGAGCCCGAAAGCTCTCTCGGATGATCCGCTTAATCCGGTTACGCGCTACCGCGCGTTTAACGATCCGCTTCGGCACCGTCATCCCAAGCCGGGCCGCGCCCAACCGGTTGTCTGTCACGGACACACGAAAATATCGGTTCTGCACGACCCCCTCTGGCCGCCGCAGAACGTGGCCGAATTCCTCGGGTCGCCGTAACCGATACGCATCAATCGGGCGCGCGCGCGCGCTCAACGCACAAAACCAAGCGGCTTACGGGCAGAGGCGATGACGCCCCTTGGCCCGCCGCCGCTTCAAGACATCCCGCCCGGAGCGGGTGGCCATGCGTGCGCGAAACCCATGGGTGCGACTGCGTTTGATCGTGCTGGGCTGATACGTCCGCTTCATAGTTCTATTCTCTCGCCGCGCCCGGTCCGTCAAGGCACCGGGGGTTCTTTGAGGCGGCGAATCTACTCGGGCTGGCGCGACCTGTCAATCGAGCCGCTGTGGCCTGTGGATAAGAGTTGGGGAGCCCATTAGACTAGGCGTCCGCCGCCCCGGATTCGGTCCGGCTCGCCGGACCGTCCGTCGCATTGGCACGAGGTAGTCGCACCCAATGGAAAACTCTCTATGGAGCCACTGCCTAAGGCAACTGGAACGAGAGGTTCCCGATCAGCAACTCAACACCTGGGTCCGTCCCCTACAGGCACAGGAGACGCCCCATACCGTCCGTCTCTTGGCGCCCAACCGGTTCGTACTCGACTGGGTGCGGGACCACTTCGGTGACCGTATCCGCGAACTCTTGGCCGCGGTAAGGCCAGACGATCCGCCCGATCTTGAGTTCGAAATCGGTACGTTCCAGTCCGACGGGGGCCCGTCCACCGACGTCCGCGAATCCGCGCCAACCCCGGCTGCCCGTAACCCCCGCCACAACCTGAACCCTCGGTTCACCTTCGACACCTTCGTCGAGGGTAAGTCGAACCAGCTCGCCCGCGCCGCCAGCATGCAAGTGGCGGAAAATCCAGGGACCGCCTATAACCCGTTGTTTATCTACGGGGGCGTCGGTTTGGGCAAGACGCATCTGATGCATGCCGTCGGCAACGCCATCCTCAACGGTCGCCCCGGCGCCCAAGTGGTCTATCTGCACTCCGAGCGCTTCGTCGCCGAGATGGTTAAGGCCCTTCAACATAACGCCATCGACGATTTCAAACGGCACTACCGGAACCTCGACGCCCTGCTGATCGACGATATTCAGTTCTTTGCCGGCAAGGAGCGATCCCAGGAAGAGTTCTTCCATACCTTCAATGCGCTTCTGGAAGGCGGACAGCAAGTGATCATGACCTGCGACCGCTACCCCAAGGAGGTGGACGGCCTGGAAGAGCGTTTGAAATCCCGGTTCGGCTGGGGCCTGACCATCGCCATCGAGCCGCCGGAACTGGAAACCCGGGTCGCCATCCTCAAGAGCAAGGCCGAACGGGACGGCATCGCCCTGCCCGACGAGGTGGCCTTCTTCGTCGCCAAACGCATCCGGTCCAATGTCCGCGAACTGGAGGGCGCACTGCGCCGGATCGCCGCCAACGCCCAGTTCACCGGGCGGTCCATCGATCTGGAGTTCACCAAGGAGGCATTGCGTGATCTTTTGGCGCTCCAGCAAAAGCTGGTGACCATCGACAACATCCAGAAGACCGTCGCCGCCTACTACAAGATCCGTGTGGGGGATCTGCTCTCCAAGCGCCGCAACCGTTCCATCACCCGGCCCCGCCAGTTGGCCATGCAATTGGCGAAGGAGTTGACCACCCACTCGCTGCCGGAGATCGGCGATGCCTTCGGCGGACGGGACCACACCACCGTGTTGCATGCGTGCCGAAAAGTGCGCGAGTTAATCGAGACCGATGCCCGCATCAGCGAGGACTACGACAACCTATTGCGAACCCTGAGTACATAACGAGGATAAGCTGTGGATGACTCTGCCCCGACCATCGGCTGGTACTTTTTCCCTCAGCTTATCCACAATTGCGTCACTGCTTGCCAAGACCGTTATCATGGCGGATAGAATTGCCGGAACAACAGGTTAACCGGCTCACCCACCGCGGATGGGCACTGTAATAATAACAAACAGCTTTTAAATCTTTCACTATCTGTAGAAGAGGCACATCATGCGTTTCGAGGCGACTCGTGAAACCCTCCTGGGTCCGCTCCAAGCTCTGATCGGAGTCGTCGAGCGACGCCAAACGTTGCCGGTCCTTGGCAACGTCCGTGTCCAAGTGGACGAACCGGGGCTTCGGCTCACCACCACCGATTTGGAAGTCGAACTGGTGGCCCACGTCCCATGCGCCGTTGTGGCGACCGGTACCACCACCCTGCCGGCCCGAAAGTGGCTCGATATCTGCCGAAATCTTCCGGAAGGGGCCGAGGTGACCGTTGCCTTGGAGAAGGAACGCGCTGTCCTGCGATCCGGACGGAGCCGCTTTACCCTCGCCACGTTGCCGGCCGCGGACTTCCCGGAAGTGGAGTCCATTGGCAATGTGGAGCAAGTCACTTTGCCTCGTTCCGAGCTTCGCCGGTTGATCGAGCGAACCCACTTCTCCATGGCACAACACGACGTTCGGTATTACTTGAACGGACTCCTGTTGGAGTTGGGTCCCCAAGTGACCCGGGCCGTGGCCACCGACGGCCACCGGCTTGCTTTGGCGGAGGTCGCCGGCGGTGGCGCGGTGGATGAAGCGCGTCAGGTGATTGTCCCCCGCAAGGGGATCCAGGAACTGCTCCGGTTGCTTACGGACGTGGATGAGACCACCACCATTGAATTCGCGGAGAACCACGTACGGGTGGAACTGGGATCGATTCGCCTGACATCGAAGCTGATCGACGGGCGGTTTCCCGACTACCAGCGAGTCATCCCGGAAGGTGGAGACAAAAAGCTCCTGGTGGACCGTCAAGCGCTGCGCCAAGCATTGGGACGGGTCTACATCCTCTCCAATGAAAAGTACCGCGGGGTCCGCTTTCTCGCGGAAGGAGACCGGCTCAGCGTGGGCTCCCATAACCCGGAGCAGGAGGAGGCGGAAGAGGAACTGGAGATCGAGTACGGCGGGCCACGAGTGGAGATGGGATTCAACGCAAACTACTTGATGGACGCGCTGGCGGCGATGGATGCCGATCGGGTGGAGGTCATCTTGACCGATTCCAATAGCAGTGGACTGCTTTACGGTGAAGGGGATCAGACCGCCCGGTACGTGGTCATGCCGATGCGCATTTAAGGGATGGACCACCTTCGGCTGCACGCCTTTCGTAATCTCCAACCGGTGGAGATGGAGCCGGCGTCAGGGATTAATGTTTGGCTCGGCTCCAATGGCGCCGGTAAGACGAGCCTCCTGGAGGCCATCTATTTTTTATCGCGCGCCAAGTCCTTCCGAACGCAGCAGTTGGACCGGCTTGTCCAGGACGGCGCGGATCGTGCGTGGGTTGTCGGACGTCATTGTGGCCACCAAATGGCCGTGGAGCGATCCTCGGGATCGACGCGATTACGGTTGGACGGTGCCGATCTGAGAGGCCGCGCACGTCTGGCGGAGCGCCTCCCGGTTCAACTGATCACGATTGAGCACCAGCGGTTGCTGCTCGATGGCCCCCCCATTCGCCGCGCCTTCATTGACTGGGGCGCGTTCCACGTGGAACACGATCACCACGCCACGGCACTGCGTTACCAACAGGCGTTGCAGCAACGCAATGCGTCCATCCGACAGGTGGATCGGCGTACCGTGGCGGTTTGGACCGAGACATTGAGTGCCGCTGCGGCACGTCTGGAGACCCAACGTGTGCGGTTCTTCGAACAGCTGCGGCCCCGATGGGACCGATTGATGAACTTGTGGTATCCAGATCGGGATTTAGAAGTCACCTACCAACGAGGCGCCGGAAGTGAGGCGCCTTGGCCGGAGATCCTTCACGAGGCGGCCCAAGGTGATTGGAACGCGGGCTTTACGCGGTACGGTCCCCATCGAGCCGACCTGGTAGTGACCGCCGGAGGGCGGCCGGCGCGGGAGGTCCTCTCCCGTGGGCAGCAAAAGATGGTGGTCATTGCCCTACTGCTGGCGGAGATTGAGGTCTGGATGGAGCGCGATCCACCGCCGGTGCTGCTGGTGGACGACCTTCCCGCCGAGCTGGATGCGGAGCACTTGGCCCAAGTATGGGGTGTGATGGCGGGCTACGGCATCCAGACCCATCTCACGGCCATCGATCCAACTCTGCTTCCTCAGACCCTAGGAAGCCACTCCGCCGTTCATGAGATCGTCGGAGGAAAGGTACGGACAATGGTATAATTCCCCGTTGAACCGCACCGGTGGCGCCATGGATCTCGGGTCCGCCGGCGCCGACCTGATTCTCCCGCGCCAGTGACGCCAACCGACGGAACCCCATGCCCATGACCATGGAGCCAGAATCCTCCCAATACGATTCCGAGAGCATCAAAGTACTACGCGGCCTCGACGCGGTGAGAAAGCGCCCGGGTATGTACATCGGCGATACCGATGACGGCAGCGGTCTGCACCACATGGTCTTCGAGGTCCTGGACAACTCCATGGACGAGGCGTTGGCCGGGTACTGCAGCGAGATAAACGTCACGTTGCATACCGACGGGTCGGTCACCGTGGAAGACAATGGCCGCGGCATTCCGGTCGACCACCACGCCGAGGAGGGCCGTACCGCCGCCGAAGTCATCATGACGGTGCTGCACGCCGGCGGAAAGTTCGATGACAATTCCTACAAGGTGTCGGGTGGGCTGCACGGCGTCGGCGTCTCCGTGGTGAACGCCCTGTCGGAACGTTTACGGCTGGTGATCGAGCGGGAAGGCAAAGTGCATGTCCAGGAGTACCGGATGGGGGATCCGGTGGCCGACCTCAAAGCGGTCGGTGAGACGGATAAGACCGGTACCCGGATCACTTTTCTTCCCAGTACCGAGGTCTTCTCCGATACCCATTTCAGCTACGATATCCTCGCCAAGCGTTTTCGGGAGCTGTCCTTTCTCAACCCGGGGATTCGCATCTCACTGAAAGACGAGCGGACGGAGAAAGAGGATACCTTCGAGTACGCCGGCGGCATCAGCGCCTTTGTGGAGCATCTCAACCGCAACAAGACACCGTTGCACCCGACGGTCTTCCACTTCAGCGCCTGGCGGGACGACATCGGCGTCGACATCGCCATGCAGTGGAACGATTCGTACCAGGAGAATATCTTCTGCTTCACCAACAACATCCCGCAGAAGGACGGCGGCACCCATCTCTCCGGTTTTCGCGGCGCCCTGACGCGCACCGTCAACGGGTACCTGGAGCGCGAGGGGTATCTGCGCAAGGTCAAGACCACCCCCACCGGTGACGATGTGCGCGAAGGCCTCACGTCGGTGTTGTCCATCAAGGCGCCCGACCCTAAGTTCTCGTCCCAGACCAAGGACAAGCTCGTCTCCTCCGACGTCAAGCCGGTGGTGGAGTCCCTGTTGGCCGAGCAGCTACAGACCTTCCTGGATGAACACCCCGCCGAGGCCAAGGCGATCGCCGAGCGGGTAATCCAGGCCTCCCGCGCCCGCGAGGCCGCGCGCAAGGCCCGGGAGATGACCCGCCGGAAGGGGGCGCTGGATATCGCCGGTCTGCCCGGAAAACTGGCCGATTGCCAGGAGCGCGACCCCGCGCTCTCGGAACTCTACCTGGTGGAGGGCGACTCTGCCGGCGGTTCGGCGAAGCAGGGCCGGGATCGGCGCACCCAAGCGATCCTGCCGCTGAAGGGCAAGATCCTCAATGTCGAGAAGGCCCGGTTCGACAAGATGCTCTCCTCCGCCGAGGTCGGCACCTTGATCACCGCGCTGGGCTGTGGCATCGGCCGGGACGACTTCGATCCGGACCGGGCGCGCTACCACCGGATCATCATCATGACCGACGCCGACGTCGACGGCTCCCATATCCGCACCTTGCTGCTGACTTTCTTCTATCGCCAGATGCGTGTTTTGGTGGAGCGGGGCTACGTCTATATCGCCCAGCCGCCGCTATACAAGGTCAAGCGGGGTAAGCAGGAGCACTACGTTAAGGACGAGGAGGAGCTGACCGAGTACTTGCTGGAGATCGCCCTGGAGAACGCCGCGCTCATCCCGGCGGACGGCGCCGGGCCGATCCAGGGCGAGGCGCTGGCGCGCCTTGTACGGCGGTACTTCGAAGCGGTGGAACTGATCGCGCATATCGCCCGCCGCTGGGACCCGGAGATCTTGTCCCAAATGACCATCCTCCCTCCCCGGGAGCAGGATGACATCACCGATCCCGACGTGATGGAGCAATGGTTCCAGCGTCTCATCACGCTGCTCAATGAGCGTGCCGCCGCTGGAACGCAGTATCAGTTGACGTTGCACCGAGGTCCGGACGGTGGTTTCCAGGAGGCGGTGGTGACCCGCAGGCTGCACGGAATCCATCAGCCTTTTGTCTTCAATCCGCAGTTCTTCCTTTCGTCGGAGTACGAAACCATCAAGGCGTTGGCCACCCTGCTGGACGGATTGATCGACGAAGGCGCCGAGGTGAGGCGCGGGGAACGGCGGAGGCCGGTTGCTTCCTTGGAAGAGACGGTGAGTTGGCTGATGGACGAGGCGCGCCGCGGGCAGAACATCCAGCGCTATAAGGGCCTCGGTGAGATGAACCCGGATCAGCTCTGGGAGACGACCATGAATCCGGAGACGCGGCGCCTGCTGCGCGTGACCATTGAGGACGCGGTGGCGGCGGACGAGATCTTCACCACGCTGATGGGCGACCACGTGGAGCCGCGCCGCGAGTTCATCGAGCGGAACGCGTTGGCGGTGGCGAACCTCGACGTGTGATCTCCGCCATCCGCGCCTCGATCCACGTCTCCACTTCGCGGGTAACGTCGTCGGCGCGGCGCCCAGCCGTGGCGATGGGGGGTCCGATGATCACGCGGATGGTGCCGGGGCGCCGCAGCAGGCTGCGCCGCGCCCAGTACTCACCCGCGTTGTGGGCCACCGGAATGACCGGGCAGCCGGCGGCGATGGCCAACGAGGCGCCGCCGCTGCGATAGCGGCCCCGCTGCCCGGGCGGCATGCGGGTCCCCTCCGGGAAGACCACCACCCAACGGCCCGCCTGTAGCCGCAGTATCCCCTGCTCCAGCACCTGCTGCCGGGCGTTGCCTCCGGCGGAGCGTTGGATGGCAATGGGCTCCAACCGCTTCAACCCCCACCCAAAAAACGGGATATAGAGCAGCTCCCGCTTCAGTACCCACGTTTGCGGCGAGAACCAGCGCAATAAGGCCAGCGTCTCCCACGCCGACTGGTGCTTCGCCATCACCACCGCCACCTCGGAAGAGGAGATATGCTCCAAACCCTCCACTTGCGCACGGAGCCCGCAGAGCCATTCCGCACTCCGAATCACCACGTGGCCCCAACTGGCGATGACGGGATAGCGGACGGAGAACGGAAAGGGGTAGAGCAGCAGTGCAATCACCGCCCAAATGGGTATGGTGACCACCATCAGCAAGAAGTGAAGGAGGCTGCCGGCCCACTGCACCGGCGCCGGTCTAGCGGCCATTGCGGTCCCCTCGGCACAGGGCGTCCACGGCGCTGGCCAGGTCAGAGAAAACCTCGACGCCACCGCCGTCCCGTTCCCGGGTTTCACGCCCCTTGCCAGTGAGTACCAGGATTGGCCGGGCCCCGACGCGCCGGGCCGCTTCCAGATCCCTGGGGGCATCGCCGATGACGGGCACGCCTTCCAACGGTGCGCCGAAGTGGCGGCCGATGGCTTCCAACAAACCGGGTTTTGGTTTGCGGCACGGGCAGCCGGCTTCCGGCGTGTGCGGGCAGTAGGCGATGTGGTCGATCCGTCCGCCGTGCTCCGCGGCGCCGCGCTCCATCTTGGCGTGCATGGCGGCCAGGGTCTCTTCGTCGTAGTAGCCCCGCCCCACCCCGGACTGGTTGGTGGCCACAGCCACGGTCCACCCTTCCCGGGTTAGGCGCCCGATGGCCTCGAGGCTGCCGGGAAGCGGAATCCACTCCTCCGGAGAGCGGATATAGTTCGGCGAGTCTACATTGATGACGCCGTCCCGATCGAGAATGATCAACCGCATGCCGAACCCCATGAAGACTACCGATTAACGGGCAGGCGGGAGATATCGGCGACCCCGTTGAACGCGGTGCGCAGCGCCGCCAGCAACCGGAGGCGCCGGTTCCGCACCGCTTCGTCCTCGTCCATCACCAACACCTCGTCGAAAAAGCGATCGACCTCGGGACGCAGGCGCGCCAAGCGAGAGAGCGCGGCACCATACTCCTGCCGTTGAATGGCGGGTTCGGCTTCTCCCCAGGCGTTCTGTAGGCCGGCGGCCAGCGCCCGTTCCGCTTCCTCCCCTTCCGTCACCATCTCGGCGGGGGATACGTCGCCGATCTCCCCGGCCTTGCGCAGGATGTTGGTGATCCGTTTGTGGGCCGAGGCCAACGCCAAGGCGTCCTCCTTGTCGTGGAAATCGTGGCAGGCGGTGATCCGCAGATGAAAGTCGAGGGGGTGCGCCCCGCCCAATGCGGCCACCGCATCGAAAACCTCGGGGCGCACGCCTTGTTCCAGGTAGTAGTGGCGGAGTCGTTCAAGGCAGAACGCCACCGCCGGTTCAACGCTCTCGGCGGCCTTCATGCCTTGCTCTTCCAACGCCTCGGCCGCGGCGTGGAGCAGTTCCCGCAAATCCACATCCCGGCGGCCTTCGATCAGGCAGCGCACCAGCCCCAGCGCCGCGCGCCGCAGTCCGAACGGGTCCTTGTCGCCGGTGGGCGCCCCGTCCGCGGAGAAGATTCCCACTAGCAAATCCGCACGGTCGGCCACCGCCACGGCCAGCCCCTCGGGGGTCGGCGGCAGGGCATCACCAGAAAAGGCGGGTTGGTAGTGTCCGGCGATGGCGGCGGCCACGGCCTCCCCTTCTCCGGACTCCCGGGCGTAATACCCGCCCATTACCCCCTGCAGTTCGGGAAACTCACCCACCATCTCGGTGAGCAGATCGCACTTGCAGAGCCAACCGGCGCGTTCGGAAGCGCCGTCATCGGCCCCCAGGGCCACGGCCCAACGACGGGCCAATGCGCCGATGCGCGCGCTGCGCTGATAGAGGCTGCCGAGCCGCCGATGAAAAACCATCTCGCGCAATCCGTCCAGGCGGTCGGCGAGCGCCGTCTTGCGGTCTTGATTCCAAAAGAACTCGGCATCGGCCAACCGCGGACGAATGACCCGCTCATTCCCCCGGCGTACCTCGTCCGGGGCGCGGCTCTCGATATTCGCTACAGCGACAAACGTCGGCAGCAAACGCCCATCGCCGTCGGTGACGGGAAAACACCGCTGATGGCCCCGCATACTGGAGATCAAAGCTTCGGATGGTACGTGGAGAAAAGCGGGGTCAAAACCACCGTGCAATGCCACCGGCCACTCCACCAGCGCGGTGACTTCATCCAACAGCGCCTCGTCCGCCAGCGGCTGCCCTCCGGCCTCCGCGGCGGCGGCGGTCACCGCGCGGTTCACGCGTTGCCGGCGGAAACCGAAGTCGACGAGGACCCGGCCCCGTTCCTCCAACACGGATTCGTACCGTTCCGGGTTTTCCACGGCAAGCGGCCCGGGCGCGTGGAAGCGGTGCCCCCGGGTCTCACGCCCCGTGGGAATCCCAAGGATCTCGCCGTCCACCACCTGGTCACCCAGCAGAAGCACGACCCAGTGGATCGGCCGGATAAAGACCACCTCGCCGGAGCCCCAGCGCATGCGCTTGGGAATGGGCAGCCGATGCAACGCGCCCTCAATGCAGCCGGGAATCAACGCACCGGCGGCTTGGCCGGACTCGACGCCACGCCACCGAAGGCGGGCGCCCTTGTCGGTCTCCACGGTCTCCAGGGCATCCAGCTCAACCCCGCAGGAGCGGGCAAAGCCGAGCGCGGCGGGCTTCGGCGCGCCTTGCTCGTCAAACGCCGCCTCCACCTTCGGCCCGAGCCGCTCGACGGCCTGATCGGGTTGCCGCTCGGCAACCCCCTCGATGCGCACCGCCAGCCGTCGCGGCGTGGCAAACGCCTGTGCCGCACCGGGCGCCAACCGGGCCTCCTCCAGCGCCCCATGGAGGCCGTCCCGGAACGCCTCCATCAACCGCCGCAGCGCCTTGGGCGGCAGCTCCGCGGTGCCGATCTCCACCAGCAGGGTCTTGCGATCAGCCATGTTGGGTCTCCCCCTTGACCAGCGGAAAACCGAGCGCTTCCCGGGCGGCGTAGTAGGCTTCGGCCACGGCGCGGGCCAGATTGCGCACGCGGAGGATGTAGCCCTGGCGCTCGGTTACCGAAATCGCCCCCCGGGCGTCGAGCAGGTTGAAGGTGTGGGACGCCTTGAGCACCTGTTCATAGGCGGGCAGTGGAAGCCCGGCCTCCACCAGCTTGCGGCACTCCCCCTCGTGGTGGGTGAACGCCTCCTTCAGCCACGCCACCGAGGCGTGCTCAAAGTTGTACGCCGACTGCTCCCGCTCGTTCTGCAAGAAGACATCGCCGTAATAGACCGGCCCGGCATCGGTGTGGCTCCAGACCAGGTCGAAGACGCTCTCCACGTCTTGGATATACATCGCGATGCGCTCCAAGCCGTAGGTGATCTCGCCCATCACGGGCCGGCAATCCAGCCCCCCGACCTGCTGAAAATAAGTGAACTGGGTGATCTCCATGCCGTTGAGCCAAACTTCCCACCCGAGGCCCCAGGCGCCCAGCGTCGGCGACTCCCAATCGTCTTCGACGAAGCGGATGTCGTGAACCAGCGGGTCGATGCCCAGGTACTCCAGGGAGCGCAGATAGCGATCCTGAAAGTCGTCCGGAGACGGCTTGAGGACCACTTGGAACTGGTAGTAGTGCTGCAGGCGGTTGGGGTTCTCGCCGTAGCGCCCGTCGGTGGGTCGCCGTGACGGCTGCACGTAAGCGGCGTGCCACGGTTCGGGTCCGATGGCGCGGAGGAACGTGGCGGGATGGAAGGTGCCAGCCCCCACCTCCATGTCCAACGGTTGGAGCACCACACAGCCGTTGTCGGCCCAGAACTGTTGGAGAGCGAGGATCAGTTGTTGAAAGTCGAGGGGCCGCTGCGACACGCTCTTCTCCTCCCGCTGCGACGATGAACGGGCGCCGGTCTGCCGCCGGGCCCACCGTGACGCTGGATGGCGATCAAACGGCGCAGTATATCGGTACGGGGGGCCAATGTGCACGGACGCGGGTGGTCAGCTGCAAGTCCATGCCGCAGGGTTTGCTAGAATGCTCCGTCCACTTGAACCCCCCAGAGTGCCCATGACCCACAAACCGAGGGCGGTCGCCTTGATTTCCGGCGGCCTCGATTCCATGTTGGCCGTGCGTGTGATCCAAGATCACGGCGTGGAGGTGGAGGGGATCAACTTCTTCACTGGCTTCTGCGTGGAAGGCCATACCCACGCCATCCGCGAGCGCGACCGCAAGCGCCCGAAACGGAACCAAGCCCTGTGGGTGGCCGAACAACTCGGCGTGCGTTTGCATATGGTCGAGGTGGTGGAAGAGTACAAGGAGGTGCTCACCAACCCGAAGCACGGCTACGGGGCGAACCTGAACCCGTGTCTCGACTGCAAGGGCTTCCTGGTGCGCAAGGCGCTGGAGTGGATGCGCGCGCACGACTTCGACTTTCTCATCACCGGCGAGGTGGTGGGGCAGCGTCCCAAGTCGCAGAAGCGCAGCGACATGCCGATCATCCAGCGGGACTCGGGCGCGGAGGATCTGCTGCTTCGCCCCCTCTCGGCGAAGCTGCTCCCGGAGACCTATCCGGAACGGATGGGGTGGGTGGACCGGGAGCGGCTGTTCGATTTCAGCGGGCGTTCCCGCAAGCCGCAGATGGCGCTGGCCCGGCAACTCGGTTTCGACGAGTGGGCCCAGCCGGCCGGCGGCTGCTGCTTTCTCACCGACGCGGCCTACTCCGCCAAGCTCACCGATCTCTGGCGCTCCCGTGGCGCCCAGCGTTACGACCTCGACGACATCATGTTGCTGAAGGTGGGGCGCCACCTGCGGCCGCGTCCCCACTTCAAGGTGGTGATCTCGAGAGAGGAGGGCGAGACGCGCTTCCTGGAAGGCTACCGGAAGCGGTTCACCCACCTGCGCACCGTGAGCCACGGCGGCCCCTTGACCCTGGTGGACGGCGAGGCAAACGAGGATGATCTGTGGTTGGCGGCGCGCTTGGCGGCGCGCTTCTCGTCCGGCCGCACCGCCGAGCGCGTGCGGGTGGAGGTCAACCCGCTGGACGGCCCGGCCCGGGAAATCGAGGTGCCCCCATTGCCGGCCGACTCGGTGGCTCACGATTGGTATATCGGCACATGACGAAGCGATACGAACTCGACGCCCGCGGTCTCATCTGCCCGATGCCGGTGATCCGGACCCAGAGCCGCATCGCCGAACTGTCACCGGGCGACGAGCTACAAGTGCTGGTGACCGACCCCGGCGCACTGCACGACATCCCCGCTTGGTCCCGGGTCCACGGCCATACCGTCATCGAGGCGGTCGAAGAGGGTGACGAGCGGTGGGTGGTAGTGCGCGTGGGCGATGGCGCACCATAGTGGTGCAGCGGCCCATGCGGCGCCCCACTATAGTGCACGATGACCGCGGCTTACCCGACCATCGGGGAGCACTGCCGGGGGCGGGGGCCTCCCGTTAAGGGACGCCGTGAATCCGTCC
>SKYL01000344.1 GCA_007127935.1 Halorhodospira sp.
CCAGCTCACCGGCTCCATCGGCATGCTGCCGTCGGCGTCGCTGGACCAGAGCGGCAAGGGGCTCTACGAGCCGGTCCACGGGTCGGCCCCGGATATCGCCGGGCAGGGTGTCGCCAATCCGCTGGCGACCATTCTCTCGGTGGCGATGATGCTGCGCTACAGCCTCGGCGAAGCGGCCCTGGCCGACCGGGTGGAGGCGGCCGTGGGACAGGTCCTGGCGGATGGTTTGCGCACGCCCGACCTCCATCCCGCCCCCGGTACCCGATCCGTCGGCACCGAGGAGATGGGCGCGGCCGTCGTGGCGGCGCTGCGGGGTTAGGAGGCGCCGTCTCCCCTTCGGTGTCCGGGCCCCGGATGCCGCCGGCGGCACGCCGCTGGCGGTGAGGCGGGGGGAGCGGTTAGACTTCCCGCCAAAATGCAGAGAAATTCAGGGCACAAAGGCACGCTTCCATGACAAAGACTTACGATGTGGCCGTGGTGGGCGCCACCGGTGCGGTGGGCGAGGTCATGCTCTCCATCCTGGCCGAGCGCGACTTCCCCGTGGGCAATGTCTACCCGCTGGCCAGCGCCCGCTCCGCCGGGGGCACGGTGCGTTTCAAGGATCGCGACCTGGTGATCCAGGATCTCGCCGATTTCGACTTCTCCCAGGCGCAGATCGGGCTCTTCTCCGCCGGCGGTTCCATCTCCGCCGAGCACGCCCCCCGGGCGGCCGCCGCCGGCTGCGTGGTGGTCGACAATACCTCCCACTTCCGCTACGACGACGACATCCCGCTGGTGGTGCCGGAGGTCAACCCCCACGCCATCGCCGGCTACAAGACCCGGGGTATCATTGCCAACCCCAACTGCTCCACGATCCAGATGCTGGTGGCCCTCAAGCCGCTCCACGACGCCGCCGGCATCGAGCGCATCAATGTCGCCACCTACCAGGCCGTCTCGGGCAGCGGCAAGCCGGCCATCGACGAGCTGACGCGCCAGACCACGCGCTGGATGGAGGGCGGTGACCTGGAGTGCGAGGTCTACCCGAAGCCGATCGCCTTCAACTGCCTCCCGCACATCGACGACTTCCAGCAGAACGGGTACACCAAGGAAGAGATGAAGATGGTCTGGGAGACAGTGAAGATCCTGGAAGATGACTCGGTGCGGGTGAACCCGACCGCCGTCCGGGTGCCGGTGGTCTACGGCCACTCCGAGGCGGTCCATATCGAGACCCGCGAGAAGCTCACGGCGGAGCGGGCTACCGAACTGTTGCGCAACGCCCCCGGCGTGACGGTCCTCGATGACCGTACCCCCGGCGGGTACCCGACGGCGCTCACCGAGGGCGCCGGTACCGATCCGGTCTATGTCGGCCGAATTCGTGAGGATATTTCCCACCCCCGCGGTCTCGATTTGTGGGTCGTTGCCGATAACGTACGCAAAGGCGCGGCGTTGAACAGCGTGCAGATCGCCGAGTTGTTGATCCGCGATCATCTCTAGTGCAGAAGGAGGGGGTGCGTGCGCAAGGCCATCGGTAGTGCATTGATCGCACTGGGTCTGGCGGTCTCGCTGGGCGGTGCGGTGGCGATGAGTGTCAGCCTTGGCACCATTGAGGCCCGTTCGGCGTTGGGTGAGCATGTGGAGGCCCGCATTCCCCTGCACGACGTCTCCCCGGTCCGACTCGCGCAGTTGGAGGTGGGGTTGGCCCCCCGCCGCGCCTTCGACCGCCTCGGGTTGGAGCGCCCCCCGCAACTCTCCTGGCTCGACTTCCGCATCGTGGTGGAGGGTCCCGGCGCCCCCTATATCGAAGTGACCTCCCAGCGGCCGATGGATTTGCCGCTGCTCGACTTCCTGGTGGAACTGCGCTGGCCGGAAGGGGAGTTGGTGCGGGAGTACACCTTGCTCCTGGATCGCCCCCTCACGCTGGGAGACGACGCCCCGCCGGAGGTGCGGGAGCCGCCCGCTGCGCTGGCGGCCGTGGCCGAAGAGACCCCGGCCCCCCGGGCGCGGCGGGCCACCGTCTACGGCCCGGTGAGAGAGGGCGATACGCTGTGGAGTATCGCCCGGGACCACCGTCCCGACGATTCGGTGACCGTGGCCCAGACCATGCTCGCCATCCAGGAGTTGAACCCCGAGGCGTTCCGGGAGGACAACGTCAACGCCCTGCTCACCGGGTGGTGGCTTCAGTTGCCCACCAAGGAGCAGGCGACCCGCATCTCGGCGGGAGCGGCCCAGGCGGAGTACGAGCGGCAGTTGCGGGTCTGGGTGCCGCCCGGCGAGCGGCCGGCGCTCGTTGCCGAACCTCCGCCACCCGTGGCCGAGCCGGAGCCGGCACCCCCCAGGGAGAGGCCCGACGCCCGCCTGGAGGTCTTGGCACCCGGTGAAGTCGGCGACGACATCGTCGCCCTGCTGGATGAGGATGCCGAGCCGACTCGGGAAGGGTTCCGTGCCCTGCAGCGCGAGTTGGCGGTGGCCCGGGAGACCGAGGAGAGCCTGCGTGCGGAGAAGGAGAGCCTGGAGAACCGGGTCAACGAATTGACCCAGCGGGTGGCGGATCTGGAGCGATTGCTCGATCTGCATATGGAGGGCCTGCTGCCGGCGCCGGAGGTGACGGAACCGGTCCCCGAGCCGAGACCACGTCCGGAGCCCGCCCCCGAGCCGGAACCCGAGATGGAGCCGGTCCCGGAGCGTGAGCCGACCCGCCCCGAGCCGGTCCGGGAGCCCGAGCCGCCGGTGGATGACGAGGATGAGGCGCCGTTCTGGGCGGAGTGGACCGATTGGATCGATGTGTCCGAGTGGTTCGACTGGTCCGCCTGGGCGGATCGTCTGCCCGATAACCTGCTCGATCCCGCCGCCCTCTGGGACGACATGCAGCACGATAACGAGTTGCGCAACCAAGTGCTGATTGCCGCCGGTGCCGGGCTTCTAGCGCTCTCCGCGTTGTTGATGCTGGGCCGGCGGAGGCGGCGGCGGCGTATCGAGGCGGAGCGTGCTCACGGTTTGCGCCTCAACCCGGACGATCTGGAGTTCGATTTCGACAATATGCCGGTGCGCGAGACCGGTGATGTCGCCACCGATCCGCTGCTGCGGGCCGAGGAGCATATTGCGGAAGGGGACTACCGCGGGGCGCGGGACGTTCTGGTCCAGGGTTTGGAGGACGAGCCCCACCGTGCGGATCTGCGCCTGAAGTTGCTGGAGGTGCTGGCCGAACTGGAGGACCGGGGCGGATTCGCCCGGGAGGCCGAGGCGTTGCGTGATCGCGTCGCCAGTGAGCGGGACCCGATCTGGCAGGCGGCGGCGGTGATCGGCCGCGCCTTCGTCCCCGATATGCCCCTCTTTGCCGATGGTGGATCGGGCGCAGGCGGGCAGGGCGGTACCGCCGACGACGAATTGGACGAGAAGCCGGATCTCGACAGCCTCGACCTGGGGCTGGAGGAAGAAGAGGACGACGAAGATTACGGCGCCATCTCCGAGGACGATTTTGAGCGCAGCCTCGATGAGGCGTTCGGCGCCGAGGACGATACCCCCGAGGCAGAGGCGCCGGTGGATGAACCGCCCGCCTCCAAGGAGGAGGACCTCGGCGAGTTGGCCGGTGACGGGTTGGACGAGATCGATCTCGACAGCCTGTTGGATGAGACGGAAGAGGAGGCGCCCGCCGCCAAGCCGGAGCCCCAGTCCGTGGAGCCCGAGCCCGCCGAAGAACCGGAGCCACAGGTGGCGGAGCCGGACGAGGGCGAAGAAGGGTTCACGATCGACGACGACGAGAGCCCGCCGTTGGCACCCGGCGAGGGGGACGAGGTCGATACCAAACTCGATCTGGCGCGGGCCTATATCGACCTGGGTGATGAGGCCGGGGCGCGCGAGTTGCTGGAGGAGGCGCTGGAGGAAGGGTCTTCGTCGCAGCAGGCCAACGCTCGTAAGATCCTGGAGGAGATCGGCGCATAGCCGTGCACCCCGGACTGCAGTTGCTCGGCGTGGTGGTGTTGGCGGCGCTGCTGGCCCGCGGTGGCGGCGGCGCGGTGGCGGTGGCGGCGGTGACGGTGGCCGCCGCCTACTTGGCGACCCGCCGGCGCCGCCGTTGCTTCGTTCGTCTGTGGCGGCTGTGCCGTCAGTTGGCGGTCCTCTGGATCACGCTCTTGGTCTTCTACCTCTACCTGACTCCCGGTGAACCGCTGTGGCCCTCCTGGGGGCTCTTTTCTCCTTCCCGCACGGGCCTGAGCCTCGGTTTGGAGCGGGCCGCCGCGCTGTTGGTGCTGGTGGCCGCCGTGGCGTGGGTGGTGACCACCAACGGCCGCGCCCGGCTGATCGCCGCCATCTACTGGTGCGTCGCCCCGTTCCGGCGGATCGGCGTGCCCGCGGAGCGCTTGGCGGTGCGGCTGGCGCTGACGCTGGAGGCCGTCGCCACCTTGCGCAGGCTGCTCCGGCGCCGCCGGGAGACGGGGGGCATGCACCGCCGGCCGGTGCGCTTCGCCGCTGAACTGTTCCA
>SKYL01000280.1 GCA_007127935.1 Halorhodospira sp.
CGCGGGATCGCGACTATGCCATCGAGATCGACCCGCGCGAGGCCGACGTTCTGACCCTGCGCCACCTACAGGCGCTGGGCTTCAACCGCCTGAGTCTCGGCGTTCAGGATCTCGATCCCCGGGTATTGAAGGCCGTCAACCGCGTCCAACCGCGGGTGCTCACCGAGGCGCTGATCGATGAAGCCGACCGCCTGGGCTTTCGTTCACTGAACCTCGACCTGATCGTCGGCCTGCCCCAGCAGACCCGCGACAGCTTCGCCGCGACCCTGGAGCAGGTCATCGCCATGGCGCCGGCCAGGCTCAGGGTGTTCCACTACACCCATCTACCCGAGCGGTTCGCCCCCCAGCGGCGTATCCGCAGCGAGGAGCTGCCCGGCCCGGAGGAAAAGCTGGCGATACTGCGCACGACGATGGCCCTGCTCACCGAGGCCGGCTACGTGCATATCGGCATGGATCAGTTCGCCCGGCCCGATGACAGCCTGGCCGTGGCCCAGCGCCAGGGCAGCCTGCGACGCAGCTTTAACGGCTACACCCCCCATGCCGATAGCGACCTGGTGGGACTCGGGGTCTCGGCCCTCTCGCGGGTCGACGACGTCTACGCCCAGAACCACACCCGCCAGGCGGCCTACGAAACGGCGCTGGATGCCAGCGCCCTGCCCGTTTACCGGGGGCTGCGGCTCAGCTTCGACGACCAGGTACGCCGCTATGCCATCGAGCGGCTGCTGTGCGACATGGCGCTGGACCTGGATGCCCTGGGTGAGCGCTTCGGTATCGATGCACCGCGCTACCTGGCCGACGCGCTACGCCGGCTGGAGGCCCTGGAGCGGGACGGCCTGCTTGGCTGGCAAGGCAACCGCCTGGAGGCGACGCCCATGGGCCGTGTGCTGATCCGTCACCTGGCCATGGCGTTCGATGCCTACCGCCCATGCGAGCCGGATCCGGCCGCGCCGCCCCCCCCCTAGAGCGGAGCCTGTGCGGCTGAGCCCGACGGCTTCCCCCGCCGACCGATACCGCTCGGCCGCCTCTTCTTGCGTCCAATCGTCGCAACCAGCATTTTACCTACCTGAATAATGCTACATAATGATGCCATGATCACGATGAGGAGGTGGCCATGGCTGTCAATGCGGCCAGTGCGGTCAATAAGCGGCGCTCCCTGCTGCACGAAACACGCTGCCAGAACTGTAGCCTAAGCTCGCTGTGCCTGCCGTTGGCGCTGGAGCTCGAGGACATGGAGCAGTTCGATGCCATCATTCGGCGACGCGCGCCCCTGAAGAAGGGCGAATCCCTCTTCCGCCAGGGCAGCGAGTTTAACAGCGTGTTCGCGGTTCGCTCCGGCAGCCTCAAGCAGGTGACAACCGAGGGCTCCGGGGAGGATCAGGTCACCAACTTCTACCTGCCCAGCGAGCTGGTGGGGCTGGACGGCATCGACGAGGAAGCCTACCCGGGCAGCGTAATCGCCCTGGAAACCACCACGGTGTGCGAGATCCCCTTCGACCGGCTCGACTCGCTCTCCGAGCAGCTTCCCGAGTTGCGCGGCCAGCTCTATCGCAGCATGAGCAAGGAGCTACGCGACGACCGTCGCATGATGCGGCTGCTGTCACGCAAGACCGCCGACCAGCGCCTGGCCAGCTTCTTCGCCAGCCTGTCGGATCGCTTCCGGCGCCGCGGCTACTCGCCCTACAGCTTCCGGCTCTCCATGTCGCGGGCCGACATCGGCAACTACCTGGGGCTGGCCGTGGAGACCGTCAGCCGCATCCTGGGTCGCTTCCAGCATCAGGGCCTGGTGGAGGTTTCCGGGCGCGAGGTCAATATCCTCAACCTCGAGGCCCTGCTCGAGCAGGCCCAGGAAGAGAGCTGAGCGCCGAGCGCCGAGCGCCACAGGATGATGTTACGACCGATGCAGACGTAACGAAGAAACCCCGCCAGGTATCGCTCCCGGCGGGGTTTCGCATATTCTCCCCTGACAGGTGCCCTTGTTTCATAGGAGATACGTGTTTCTAATTTTTTTAATACTTCACCATGTAAAGGAAATGGTCTTGCAAACGATTGAGGAATCCCGTCTCTAATCTGAAATTTAATCGAATGCCTGGAAGTGTTCTCCACCTCCACGTTGATAGAATAAACAATCCCTCTTTCCATTTCCTCGGGCATAATTCGCTTAATTTTTAACTCATCCTTCTTTGGGGAAAAAAATAAATCAAGTAAGCTTAAAAGGAATACTACGATATTTGTGGCAAGGATAAACCACCAGGAAGCTCCCCAAATTGTCGTTATAATAAGAGAAATGGACAGGATAATCAGCAGAATTAATAATTTTTTCGTCGGAAGAATCCCTCTATCTCGGAACAGGAACCGCCCCCACAAGTTCATTGATGATTTGGTCAACACTAGCCCCCTCCAATTCTATATGTGGAGATAATTGAATACGATGTCTTAAAGCAGGACGTGCTACCATCTTTATATCATCTGGTGTCACATAATCCCTTCCGGAAAGATAAGCCCAGGATTTTGCTGCCTTTCCTATGGATATAGCGGCTCTAGTACTTGCTCCATAGCGAATGGATTCCGCATCCCTTGTCTTTCTTACAATTTGCATTGTATAGTTTAAAACATCCTCACTAATTGTAACTCTTTCAATTTCTTTTCTTATAGACAAAAATGAATCCATGTTCAATACTTCTTTTACATCACTGGATTCTAACGTGTTTTCTAATACTCTCTTTAAAACATCCTGCTCTTCTTCAAAAGAAGGGAACTCAATATGAAGCTTGAACAGAAAACGATCCTGCTGTGCCTCCGGTAACGGATAAGTTCCTTCAAACTCTATGGGGTTTTGCGTTGCTACTACAAAGAAAACATCATCTAGAGGGAATGTTTCCCCTTGAATCGTAACCTGCTTCTCTTCCATGGCTTCTAATAATGCAGCTTGCGTTTTAGCAGGAGTACGGTTAATTTCATCCGCTAATAATACATTGGTAAAAACGGGTCCTTTAAGTGTTTTAAAGGTGCTGTCTTTCATATTGAATATCGTACTTCCAGTGATATCACTTGGAAGCAGATCTGGCGTAAACTGGATACGATTAAATGTTCCACCTAAAAGATTGGCAAGTGTTCTCACCATTTGTGTTTTCCCAGTTCCTGGCACCCCTTCTAAAAGGACGTGACCTCCTGATAAAACTGCGGATAGCAAAAGCTTCAGATTCATGCGCTGTCCTATAATTCGTTCCTCATAGTTATCTAGTAAATACTTTAATTCGTCTCTCATTGTTCTTCCACCCCTCTTCTTAATCTATCTAATTTTTTCGACCATAATAAGTATTCCTGTTTGTTCAAACCTTCTTTTTCAAGCACATTCTTCAAGTCTTTCAAAAAAGGTTCAATTTCATTTTCAGGCATGTACTTCCATCTCCGTTTAAGCTGAGGCGAAATATCTTGCCATTCCGAATTCTGAGCAATCCCCCAACGCTCTTGCATTAACAGTTTTGTGTAATCGGCTTGAATCATTAATGAATCATGAAAGCGACTACCTTTCATCCGTAAATACCATGCAGCTAACGCCTTAATACTTTCATCACTAAACCGAACAAATTCTTCCCTTGCCAGTAAAACAGGGCCAAACCGCTTTCCTTTATACCAAAGCCAAAGAATTGTCAGAAAAGCAAGCTGTAACATCAACACTAAAAATGCTTTTGGATATACAGTCAAAAATGTTGGTGAAGCACCATGAATATATTCATCAAAAAATATATTCTTATCATTGGCCTCTTCATTAACAAGGGACATCACAAGTGGAAAATGATCTGCTTCTAAAATATTTCCATTCATCACCCATTGCGGGGAATTAGACACGATTAGTTCCCCTTCCCCAAACGATCGTTTTACTGCATTGGCACCAAAGTCGTCTGAGAGTAAAATGCTGTCTTCATCGTTTGTTTTAATTCGTATAGGAGAAGTTACTACTGCTTGATACGTTGAATTATCTTCAGAGTTGATCTTGGTCTCCTCAAGTAGTTCCCCCTCAACGAAAATCGTCTTTATATCAAACATTCCAACCGGGTCTTCACTAAATAAAAGAATTGTATTTCCAGCATTTATAAATTCCTTGTATGCTCTCATATCTTCTTCTGTAGGAATAAAAGATGGTTCAACCATAATTAACAGCTGATTCCCCTCTGTTCTTGGCAAAATAGCAGGCTCATTAGACCATCTGCTAACAGAATCTCTTTCATTTTCTAAGTATGTATAAATTGCTTTTACACCTGTTGGAGAAGGAGATTGAGAAACGTAAGGTTGATATTCCTTCAGTTGATTTGAAAATCCAAGATAACTGCTGAACATAAATAATAAAAGAACAGCAGTCCAAAACCATGTCCCTTTATTTAAAAGTATTTTTTCCAAAACGTTCTCATCACTCCTTTCCCTCTTCTTCTACTTGTTTGGAGCGCTCCAG
>SKYL01000120.1 GCA_007127935.1 Halorhodospira sp.
AGAGCGCATCCGGCGGGTTCGGATGACCCGCCCTCCGGCATCGGTGATCTTGCCGTGGGCGCCGGCGCCCAGACCAAGGTAGTCGCCGTACTCCCAGTAGTTCAGATTGTGGCGGCAGCGGTGGCCCGGCGCCGCATAGGCCGAAACCTCGTAGCGCCGGTACCCGGCCCCGGCCAGCCGCGCCACGCACGCCACCTCCATCGCGGCCACGGTATCCGGATCGGGCAAGTCCTCCGGCACATTGCGCGCCAGCGGCGTTCCCGGCTCCACCGTCAACTGGTAGTGGCTGATGTGCGGCACGCCCAGAGCCACCGCTTGACGCACATCGGCAAGCGCCTGCTCCGGCGTCTGTCCCGGCAGAGCGTACATCAGATCGAGATTGACGCTCTCAAACCCGGCCTCCAGGGCCGCCGTTACCGCGCCACGGGCGGCGCCGGCATCATGAATCCGCCCCAACCGGTCCAACGCCGCATCGGAAAAGCTCTGCACCCCCAGCGACAGGCGAGTCACCCCCACCTCCCGGTACCGGCGGAACGCGACCCCCTCCGAGGCGCCGGGATTGGCCTCCAGGGTCACCTCCGCGTCATCGGCTACTGCCACCAAGGCCCGCAGCCCATCCAGCAGCCGGGCGATGGCCTCCGGCGGAAAGAGGCTGGGCGTCCCGCCCCCGACAAAGACACTCCCCACCACCCGCCCGTCCAAGGCCAGCGCCTCCATCGCGGCCTCGGCCAGCAACGCATCCACGTACGCCTCCGCCGGCAGCGGCCCGGAGAGCGCATGGGCATTGAAATCACAATAGGCGCAGCGGCGCACACACCAAGGCAGGTGGATGTAGACACCCAGAGGAATCCGACACGGATCGGTCATGGCTACAACAGGCCCGGAATTACCGCTCCCGCAACTCAAGCTCCCGCCGCAAGTCCTCCACCAACCCCCGCATCGCAATCCCCCGATGACTCCGCCGATCCTTCTCCTCGGCGGACAACTCCCCCCCGGTCCGGCTACTCTCCGGATCTTCGAAGAGCGGATCGTACCCGAAGCCGTTCTCCCCCCGGGGCGTATCCACAATGCGGCCGGTCCACGCCCCGTGACGGATCACCGGCACCGGGTCTTCCGGATGGCGGACAAAAACCATCAGGCAATGGAACGTGGCGGTACGCGGCGCATCGGCCGGCAGCCGGGCCATCTCCTCCAGCAAACGCCGGTTATTGGCCTCATCCCCGGCATCCTCCCCGGCGTAGCGGGCGGAGTAGACCCCCGGCGCGCCGCCCAGGGCGTCCACGGCGAGCCCCGAATCGTCGGCCACCGCCGGCAGGCCGGTGGCCGCGGCGGCGTGGCGGGCTTTGGCCAAGGCGTTCTCCACGAAGGTGCATGCCGTCTCCGGCGCTGCTTCCACCCCCAGCGAACCCTGGGTCACCACCTCTATGCCGGTTCCGTTCAGCAAGCGTTCCAACTCCGCCGCCTTACCCGGATTGCCGGTGGCCAACACGACCTTCATGGGCTCAAAACCTCCTGTTGAATCGTCACCAAACGGCGGATGCCTTGCTCCGCCAGCGCCAACATCGCGTCCAATTCATCCCGGCGGAAGGCGTGGCCCTCGGCCGTCCCCTGGATCTCGATGAAGCCGCCAGCGTCGTTCATCACCACATTCATGTCGGTCTCGGCCTCCACGTCCTCGGCGTAGTCGAGATCGAGCACCGGCTCCCCGCGATAGACACCGACAGAGACCGACGCCACGTGGCCGTGGATCGGGTTCGTGCGCAGCACGCCCTTTTTCACCAGTTGGTGGGTGGCATCCACCAGGGCCACGTAGGCCCCGGTGATGGAAGCGGTGCGGGTTCCACCGTCGGCCTGGATCACGTCGCAGTCGACAACGATCCGGCGCTCTCCCAGGGCCTCCAGATCCGTCACCGCCCGCAGTGATCGGCCGATGAGCCGCTGGATCTCCTGGGTGCGGCCCTGCTGCCGCCCGCGCGCCGCCTCACGGTCGCTGCGGGTGTGGGTGGAGCGGGGCAGCATCCCGTATTCGGCGGTCACCCAGCCCCGGCCCTGGCCGCGCAGCCAAACCGGAACACGGGTCTCGACGCTGGCGTTGCAGAGCACGCGGGTCTCGCCGTACTCCACCAGCACGGACCCTTCGGCGTGCTTGGTGAAGCCGCGGGTCATACGGACGGGGCGCAATTCATCGGGGCGGCGGCCGCTGGGACGCATGGGATCTCCTGAAAAAGGCGGACGATAGCATATTGGTATTGTTGCCTGATCCTGTTGCGTCGCCTTTTCCGATTGTGAGAACAATCAAGACCTGTTATAGAACAGATCTAGTTTTCGTTATAATCTTGCTTATCCCCTTTATTGAATGCGTGTTATTTTGGCGCCTCTTTCCGAATCGCGCCGGGAGTCTTGCAGTATGCGGATCAATGAGCCGGTAACCGGCCGTCGTGTTCCGGTCCGGGACAACGCCAATATCCTCTCCACCACCGACCCTCGCGGACATATCACTTACGTCAACGACGAGTTCCTGGAGATCAGCGGTTATTCCCGCGAGGAGTTGATCGGCCAGCCGCACAACATCCTCCGTCATCCCGACATGCCCCGCTTGGCCTTCCAGGAGATGTGGGACGCCCTGGAGAGCGGGCGCTCGTGGATGGGGATCATCAAGAACCGCTGCAAGAACGGGGACCACTACTGGGTCCACGCCTACGCCACACCGATCCTCGATGACGACGGCAATATCCGGGAGTATCAGTCGGTCCGGCAAAACGTGCCCGATGAGGCGCTCATCGAGCGGGCGGAGCGGATTTACGCCAAGCAACGGGCACGGGAGTCGCGGAAGGGCCGGGTGCAGGGCATGAAGGGACGCGGGCTGGTGCTCGGTCTCCGGGCGCGGGTGGGCACCCTCTTTTTCTTGCCGCTGGCCGCCTTCGCCGCGGCGTTGGCCGTTCCCGGCCCCGTGGGCCTGCAAGCCCTCATCGGCGCCGCCGGCGCCCTGGGGTTCCTGGCGCTGCTGCCCATCGCCACCCGCCCGGTGGACCGGGTTCGAGCATCGGCATTGGAGATCATCAACGACCCGCTGGCGGAGAGCATCTACTGTGGGCAACACGATGAGGCCGCCCAGGTACAGATCGCGTTGCTGCGGGCCCGCTCGGAGCTTCAGGCGGTCACCAAGCGGCTGCTGGCCACCATGGGCGAGCTGGATATCGAGAGCGCCCGGGTGGCGGAGCGCATGGGCGAGGTCATGGAGCAAGCCGAGGGCCAGAACGAGGAGACCCGGAGCCTGGCCACCGCCGTCGAGGAGATGTCAGCCGCGGTCCAGGAGGTGGCGCGGAACGCATCGTCGGCATCGGATGCCACCGAAAGCGCCCGGGAGCAGACCTCGCGCGGGCTGCGGACGGTGGGGCAGAGCGCCGACGCGGTTAAGGCGCTGGCCGAGGACATCGAGAACTCCGCCCAGGTCATCCACCACCTAGCCGGGGAGACCGATCGCATCGGGGCCGCCCTCGACTTGATCCAGGAGATCACCGACCAGACCAACCTGCTGGCGCTGAACGCCGCCATTGAGGCGGCCCGGGCCGGCGACGTGGGGCGCGGCTTTTCAGTGGTGGCGGAAGAGGTACGGGTCCTTGCCGACCGGACCTCGGAATCGACCAAGGACATCAAGGGCATCATCGACTCGCTGCAAACCGGGGCGGCGGATGCTGTATCGGCCATGGAGGAGAGCCGCCGCCGGGCCGACGAGACCTATCAGTTCGCCGACGAGGCGCGGGCGGCACTCCAGGAGATCAACACCGCGGTGGACACGGTGCGCGACATGAATGGCCAGATCGCCAGCGCCACGGAGGAGCAGAGCGCCACCGCCGATGAGATCACCCGCAATATCACCCGCATTGATGACATGGCGGCGCAGGTTCGGAACAGCGCCGAAGGGGCCGGAGAGCGATTGAAGCATTTGACCAACGGGGTGTCGCAGGTCCGCGGGCTGGCCGCCCGCTTTGCCGCGCGGCGTCGCTGAACCCGCACGCGGCCACACGCGCTCGGCCGCACTGTCGCGCCGCCCCATGATGCCGTAACATGCCCCCCGGCGAACGGGAGAGCGCAGGCATGATCCGAAGCATGACGGCATTTGACCGGCGGGAGGCCGGGGGTCCGTGGGGACGACTCACGTGGGAAGTGCGCGCCGTCAATCACCGCTACCTGGAGTTGCATCCCCGGCTGCCCGAGGCGCTGCGCGCGCTGGAACCGGCGGTCCGGGAGCACGCCGCCTCCCGCCTCGCCCGGGGCAAGGTGGAGTGCACGCTGCGCTATACACCCTCCGCCGACACCGCCGGACGGATCGAGATCGACTGGCGCCGCGCCGGAGAGGTCTTGGACGCCTGCCGCCGCCTCGCCCGGCGCATGGGGCCACTGGCCGCCCCCGGACCGGTCACCGATCTCCTGCGCCACCCGGGGGTGCTGCGGGAATCCGAACCCGACCTGACGCCGGTCCACGAGGGCGCCATGGCGGCGTTCCGGGAAGCCATGGACCACTTGGTGGCCTACCGGGAGCGCGAAGGCGCCCGCATTGCCGAGCACATCCAAGCCCGCGCCGCCCAGGCGGCGGAACATGTAGCGGCCATCGCCGCCCGGCGCGTCGAGGTCAACGCCGGCGTCCGCCGCCGGCTGGAGGCACGCTTGGCCGATCTGCCCACTCCGCCCGACGCCGGGCGGCTGGAGCAGGAACTGGTCTACATCGCCCAACGGCTCGACGTGGATGAAGAACTGGATCGGCTTCAGTCCCACCTGACCGAGGTGCTGCAGTCCCTGGAGAGCCGGGAGCCGGTGGGGCGCCGGCTCGACTTCCTGATGCAGGAGTTGAACCGCGAGGCCAACACCATCGGCTCCAAGGCCTCCGATGCGGAGACCACCCGGCACAGCGTCGAACTGAAGGTCCTCATCGAACAGATGCGCGAACAGATACAGAACGTGGAGTAGCATGGCTGACGGCACCCTTTACATCATCTCCGCCCCCTCGGGGGCGGGCAAGACATCGCTGGTCCGGGAACTGGCCGCCGGGGACCCGCGGGTGGAACTCTCGGTCTCCCACACCACGCGCGCGCCCCGTCCCGGCGAAGAGAACGGCGTTCACTACCACTTCACCACCGTGGAGGCGTTCCAGGAGTTGGTGGGCGCCGGCCGTTTCCTGGAGCACGCGCGAGTCTTCGACAACGACTACGGCACATCGCGGGACGCGGTGGAAGCGCGGCTGGCCGCCGGCATGGATGTGATCCTGGAGATCGACTGGCAGGGCGCGCGGCAGGTCCGGCAGGCGCTACCCGAGAGCGTCTCGGTCTTCATTCTGCCGCCGTCCCGGGATGAGTTACGCCGGCGTTTGACGGCCCGAGGGCAGGACAGCGAGGAAGTGATCCAGCGCCGGATGGACCAGGCGGTGGACGAACTGTCCCACTACGCCGAGTACGATTACCTGGTGGTCAACGACGACTTCCAACGGGCGCTGGACGACCTGCGGGCCCTGGTGCGGGGCCGTCGGCTGCGTTACGACGTCCAGTGCCAACGCCTGGCGGGCGTCTTGACCGACCTGCTCGGCGGGACATAACACCAAGAAAACGCCAAAGGATCCGTCATTGCGAGCGTAGCGAAGCAATCTCCATGAGTTGACGCTCAAGTGCTGGAGATTGCTTCGTCGCTCCGCTCCTCGCCATGACGAATCATTCGCAATGACGGGTCCTTTGGCTATGACGGATCACCGCTCGCAATGACGGGTTGTTCAGCGTCGCCCTAAGGCCCGACCCGTTGAATATTCACCGCCTGGAGCGCCCCCTCCTTTGCTGCCGACTCCACCAAGTCGAACTCCAGAATCACCTCATGGCTGGGCAGGTCCTCGACGCGCACGCCATCGCGCAGATCGGCGTCCCGGAAGAAGGCCGAGCCGTAGGGAGAGTCCGGTTCACGGGTATCAGTGACCCACATGTAGTCCGAGATCTCCCGCAGATAACGGACAAACCCGTACCCCCCCTCCTGGGCGTGAAAATGACAGGTGCCGCGCACGCGGGAGCCCACCGCGCCCCACGGGGGGTGCCCATTGGCGTTCCGGTGGACAGGGATCAATCCTGGAATCAGGTAACCGCAGATAAAGTCGTCGGCCTCCCGCTTCAAGTCGCCGGAGACGTTCTCGAAGGCCACCACTTCGACCCGGCAGCCCTGGCTCTGCAGGGCGCGGACCACCTGAACGAAGTCGCCGTCGCCGGTGGCCAGAACCACCCGGGAGAGGCTGCGGGACTGCACCAGCGCATCCACCGCGATCTCAAGATCGGCGTTGGCCTTGGCGTAGCGGTTCCCCTCGTCGTCGGAGTACCAGCGGTAGTGCTTGACGATGACCTTGAAGCCGACATCGCGGATGGAGGCGAAGAAGTTGTGGATCTTCTTCTGGTAGGTGGGATCGCGGCGGCCGCGCTCGGGGTCATAGACCGTATAGGCGTTGAGGCGCAGCGGCTCGCCCCCGCCCCGGCAGGCGAAACGGCGCAGAACATCGTACTGCATGCCGAAACCGCCGTTGGACTGGATGTTGGCGACATCCACGTAGATGCCGACGGCCCCGGAACCCGGCAATCGAACCTCCTTCGGCCGGGTACCGGCGATTCGAGCCCTTTAAGCCCGCTCTTCGTCGCGCACCCGCACCACAACGTCCACACCGGTGATGCACTTGCCGCTGGGCACTTCCACCAAGCGGCGCAGTTCATCCTCGTCCACACCCAGATCGATGTCCTCGACCCGACCGGTTCGCTCGTCGAAGGCGTGGTGGTGAGCGGTGGTGTTGGTGTCGAAGTACGACTTCCCGGAGCGCACCACCACCTCACGCAACAGTCCAGCCTCGCGGAACTGATTCAGCGTATTGTAGACGGTGGCCAGCGACACTTTCACGTTCTTTGCCACGGCCTCATCGTAGAGGCACTCGGCGGTGATATGCCGATCTCCCTCCGCGAACAGGAGTTCCGCCAACGCCACCCGCTGCTGCGTCGGCCGAAGCCCCACTTGCCGGAGCCGCTCCACACCGTATCGAACCCAGCTCTGATCGGTCATGACCTACACCATCATCTCACTGATGCGACCACTTGCCACATCTTCTTAGTTGGAGTCTAACCTTTGACGGCTACCCGCTCAAGCAGCCCCGCGGGGCTTCCAAATTGATGCGGTAAGACCGAGACTGAGACCCCATGGAAGCCACAGCCTGGATCGTGGCCGCCGGAAGCCTGGTGGCGGCCGTTATTGGACCGATCGCCGCCGGCCACGCGCTGCTGACCAAGCGCGAGCCCCAGGTGGCGGCGGCTTGGATCGCCGTCTCTCTGATGTTCCCGGTGGCAGGCCCCGTTCTCTATTACATCTTCGGCATCAACCGGGTCCGCACCCGGGCCCGCAAGCTCTTTGCCGAGGAACACATCCACAATGGAACCGGCCCTCATCCGTCGGAGAGCCCGGCAGAGATCGCCCCGGAGTATGCCGAGCAAGTACGGATCTCCAACGCCGTCACCGGACGTCCGCTGGAAGCGGGCAACCATGTGACCCCCTTGGTGGACGGCGACGAGGCCTTTCCGGCCATGGTGCACGCCATCGAGTCGGCGGAAGACACCGTTTACCTGGCCACCTACATCTTCGAGTCCAACCGTAGCGGGCGGCAGTTCATCGACGCCCTGGCCGCCGCCCGCTGCCGCGGTCTCGACGTACGGGTCCTGATCGATGGCGTCGGGGAATTCTACTCCTGGCCCTTGGCGGGCCGGCTGCTGCGGGCGGCGGGCGTTCCCACCGCCCGCTTTCTGCCGCCGCACCTGATTCCGCCACAGCTCTCCATCAACCTGCGCAACCACCGCAAGATCCTGGTGGTGGACGGACAGATCGCGTTCACCGGCGGGATGAACCTGGGGGACCGCCACCTGCGGAGCCGCCACCCCGAAGGTGAAGGGGTGGCGGACATGCACTTCCGGTTCGACGGGCCGGTGGCCGGGCAGATCGAGGCCGTCTTCCTGGAAGACTGGGCCTTCACCACCGGCGATCATAGCGGCCCCGCCCCTCGGGCCAAGCCCCACGAGACGGGCGCAATGTGCCGGACCATCACCGACGGACCCAACGAGGATCTGGACTGCTTGGCCATGGTCCTGGTGGGGGCGATCTCGGCGGCACGGCGGGAGATCCAGATCGTTACCCCCTACTTCCTTCCATCGAGGCCGCTGATCTCGGCCCTTCAGTCGGCCGCGCTGCGCGGGGTGCAAGTCGACATCCTGCTGCCGGAGAAGAACAACCTGCCCTTCGTCCACTGGGCGTCACGGCATATGTTGGGGGAATTGCTGCGCTGGGGCGTCCGCGTCCACTACCAGCCACCGCCCTTCGTCCATACAAAGCTCTTTGTCGTCGATGAGCGGTATGTACAGGTCGGGTCGGCCAACCTGGACCCGCGCAGCCTTCGGCTCAACTTCGAGTTGGCGGTGGAGGTCTACGACCGCGAGCTGGCTGGCGACCTAGCCCGCCAGTGCCGCAAACGCATCACCCTGTCACGCCCGGTAACCCCCCGGGAGATGCGGGACCGCCCCGGCTGGCAACGCGTCCGAGACGCCCTCTTTTGGCTGGCTTCGCCGTATTTATAAGGGAGCCTGAGAAAACGTAACCGGGGGTGGGGTTACAATACCCGCCATGACACACGAAGAGATCGCCACACGACTCCAGGAGGCCCTCGGCAAAGACCGGGTGCTCACCGGCGATGAAAACGTCGCCCCATATATGAAGGAGCGGCGCGGCTTTTATCCCGGCCAAGGACGCATCGTCGTCCTGCCCGAGAACACCACCCAGGTCAGCGAGGCGATCCGGACCTGCACCGCCACCGGCGCCAAGGTCGTTCCCCAAAGCGGCAACACCGGTTTGGTGGGGGGCGGCTCGCCCCGCAACGAGACCGAGGTGGTCCTTTCACTGCGGAAGATGAACCGGGTCCGGCGCATCGACGCCGATGACAACACCATGGTGGCCGAGGCGGGCTGCGTGCTGCGGGATCTTCAAAAGGCGGCCGCCGATATGGACCGCCTGTTCCCCCTCTCGCTCCCCTCGGAGTTCCAGTGCTGCATCGGCGGCAATCTCGCCACCAACGCCGGCGGCCTCAACGTAGTCCAGTACGGTAATACCCGGGCGCTGACCCTCGGACTCGAGGTGGTCTTGCCGGACGGGCGGATTTGGTCCGGCCTGTCGGCGTTGCACAAGGACAACAGCGGCTACGACCTCAAGGACCTCTTCATCGGTTCCGAGGGCACGTTGGGGGTGATCACCGCCGCCACGCTCCGCCTCTTCCCCCGCCCCCGCCAACGGCGGGTGGCCCTGGTGGCGTTGCGCGACTTGGCGGCGGCGCTGCCCCTGCTGCGCGCCGCCCAGGCCGAGAGCGGTGACGCGGTGGTGGCCTGCGAGGTTATGGGGGCCGGCGCCGTAGCCATGCCGGTGCGCCACATCCCCGGCTGCACGAACCCCCTCCCCGGCGCACCGTGGTACCTGTTGCTGGAGTTGGCCACCCCCGATCCGAGGGCCGACTTGGCCGCCGCCCTGGACGCGGCACTGGAGACGGCACGGCGGACCGGCGGCATGAAAGGCGCGGAGGTGGCCGAGGATGAGCGCGGGGGCGCCGCGCTGTGGCGGCTGCGCACCTGCATCCCCGGCACCCAGGGCCACGAGGGCGCCAGCATCAAACACGATATCTCCGTCCCGGTCCACCAACTACCCACCTTTGTGGAGGCGGCCCTGGCGGCGGTGGCCGCCGAAGACCCAACGGTCCGCCCGTGCGTCTTCGGGCATGTGGGCGATGGCAACCTCCACTTCAATCTGACGCAGCCTGAGGGGTGGGAGGCCGACGCCTTCATGGAGCGGCGCCCCCGTTTCAACCAGTTGATCCACGATCTCGTCATGCGTTTCGACGGCTCCGTGGCCGCCGAACACGGCGTGGGCCAGATCAAGGGCGAGGAGATGCGACGGCGGCGGGACCCGGTGGCCCACGATCTGATGCGGCGGATCAAAACCGCCCTGGACCCCGACGACCTCATGAACCCTGGCAAGGTGGTCCTTGGCTGAGCACCGGAACGTCCGGCGCTTCCGGGTGGGCGCCACCTTGGCGCTGGCGTTTCTGTTGGGCGGCTGTGCTTCATCTGAGAAAGCGCCTGCGGATGACGTTTGGGAAGAGACCCACTGGGATGACGACGGCTGGGGAGACGACGGTGGCACCTACGACCCATGGGAGCCGATGAACCGCACCGTCTTCGCCTTCAACGACTTCGCCGACACTTACGCCATCCGCCCGGTGGCCGTGGTCTACCGAGACAAGGTACCGGCGGGCGCACGGCGCAGCCTGCGCAATTTCGTGCGCAACCTCGGCGAACCGTTCAACGCCGGCACCAACTACCTGCGTGGACGCGGCCAGGCCGGCACCACCAACGTCATGCGCTTCTTCATCAACACCACCTTCGGCATCTTCGGGCTGTTCGACGTCGCCTCCGCCGCCGGTTTGGAGCGAGAACCCTCAGACCTCGGCCTGACCCTCGGTACGTGGCGGGTGCCGGAGGGGCCATACCTGGTACTCCCCCTCCTCGGCCCCAGCACCGTTCGCGACACCACCGGCCTCGGCGGCCAGTACGTCACTCGGCAGCAGCATAGCCCTTACTACTGGGTCGGTGCCGGCACCCCCTACTGGATCGCCGCCGCCGCGGTCGCCGGCCTCGACACCCGGGCGGAACTGCTCTCCCTGGACGAGATCATCGAAGAGACCGGCGCCGACCCTTACATCTTCATGCGCGAGTCTTACCTGCAGCACCGCCGGGGGCAACTGGGCCGGGACAACGGGTGGGACGACGATTGGGATGACGGCTGGGGCGATGACGGCGGGGAGTGGGAGTGATGAACAGAGGGCCCACCCCCATGGTCTAAACTTTCATAGCGTCAATGCCGATATCATTCATATGTTTAACGTGCCCACCATCCGCGACGCGGCCCGTAACGCCCCGATCCGGCGGCGGGAGGACGTTGTGGCGGTGGAGCCGACCAAACCGTACCCACGCATCGAGCCGTCCGCCCACGGGGACGACGAGCCGAAACGCCCAGCGGCGGTGGAGGAGCGCCTCCGGCGCCGCCGCCAGCCAGCCCCCGAGGCCCGGGGCCAGCAAGAAGTCACCAACGAAGACACCGGCAACCGCCCCGGTCGCATCGACGAATTCGCCTGAGTGTGACTCAGTCGTACACCTGCCCCCCGCTGAGGAAGTTGGCCAACAGGCCGCTGGTGCGCGGAAAGATCCGCTCGAAGGTCAACACCCAGTAACCGTCGTCCTCCCGTTCCAAGGCGAAGCCCCGGGCATGGATGGTGCCGCGCGACGCCCGCCCCAGGTGCTCCATGAAACGCTCGGCGTTCTCCCGACCCCGGAAGCGGCAGCGGAACGGATGGGCCACCTTGTGTTTCTCCCGATACCCGCGCACCGCCCCTAAGAGCGGGTCGAGGAACGCGGCGCCCAGGCGCTCGCGCAGCCCCTCACGGTCCAATTCCGGCGACTCTTCCAAGATCAGCGCCAACCGCAACAGGCGATTGGTGAAGTACTCCGGCGGCAACTCCATCAGGCCGTCGGCCATCACCGAGATGTCCTGGATCACCGAGGCGGGCGTAACGTACTTGGCACGCTTCTGGCGGTTGCTCTCTTCCTTCAACACGACCCCTTCCACCCCTCGGGCGTCCAACCCATCCAGTACCGCCCGCAATACCGAAGGTTGATCGGGGCGGAACCGGCCGTGGGCGGGAACCGTGGGCAACCCATGCCGGCGACAGGTCTCGTATCGTGCCTCCACCGGGATGAACCCCGGACGGCCCATGCGCATCAGGTCAAAGACGAACAGGACCACGTCATCGTCAATCCCCGGCGGGTGGCCTTCCAGGTAGGGGTTGCCCGGCCCGGCCACCTCGGCGCAAACGATCAGATCGGGCTCGATGTCGAAGAGGGCCGGATCGATGAGGTCCGGCAACCGGTCGGTGGTAAAGGGGCAGACAAACCCGCCCCGGGAGAGCGCCAACCCCTCGCCCCGGTGGCGAAAGATGCGGACGTTGTAACCGTCCACCTTCTCTTCCACATGGAATGGCGCTTCAAAGTGATGGCGCAGTCCGGTCTCCAGGTTCAACACTCGGCCGATGGGAGGGTACCCCGGCACGATATCGCCGCCGAAACGCGCGGTGCCGCGGGAAAGGCCGCGAAACGGGTCGGACAGACGGACATACTCCAAGGCACCGAAGGCCTCCCGCTGCGCCTTCCCCCGCGCCAGCGCCTCGTCGATGATCGCACCACAGCCCTCCGCCCCATCATCCATGGCCTCCCCGGCGCTCAGCCGGCCTCCAGCGCCTGATGGACCACTGCCCGGATCTCCTCGGGCAGGTGCTGTGCCAGGGCGGCGGCGTGGGCCTGCTCCGACATTTTCCGCCACGTCTTGCGAATGATGCCCAGCAGCTTCTCCTCATCATGCTTATGGCCGTGTTCGGCGACGAAATCGGCCAAATAGTGCCGCAGGAAGACCAGGCAGGCCACATCCTCCAGCAGTTGCGCCTCGGGATCGCTCTTGATGCCCTCCTTGCGCTGCAGCTTGCCCACGTGCTCGATCTCCCTCGAATCGTAGCCGCGCTCGGCCATCAACCCGCCGGTGACCTCAGCGTGGTATCGCGCCAAGTCGGTGCGCCAGCGGCGATAGCCAGCCCGGCCCTCCGGATAGTCGCCGCGAGGGACGGTCCACCGGCGGATATGTTGAGCGCGGACGGCGATACGAACCAACTCCCCACTACCGGGGGCGAATGCCTCCAGCATACGGCTCATCCGCTGACCGTAGAGTAACGCGCGGGGTACTTCCTGGCCGCTCTCCGGATCGGTCTCTAATACCGGGTCTTCGCGGTTGGCGGCATCAATAGCATCCAGAACAGATTGCAGGCGGCTGGCTTCGGTGATGGTCATGGATCTCCCACGGGTTTAACGGCACATGGAGCGCCCATCGTAGCCCACGGTTAGAATTGTTCAAAGAACCGAGCTTCTGATCAGACGTGAAAGCGTTCCATAAGCCCGTGTAGCCGGGAAGAGAGACGGGCCAATTCCCCGGCGGCATCGGCGATCTGTCGGGAGCCGGACGCCGTCTCGTCGGCCACCTGTTGGCTGCTCGTGATGTTGCGATTGATCTCCTCGGCCACTTGGCTCTGCTCCTCGGCGGCCGACGCGATCTGGGCGTTCATGTCATTGATCTTGGAGACCGATCCGGCAATGGTGGCCAGGTTCTCCGCCGCCTCCTCCACCTGTTCGGCGCACCTCTCGGCACCACTCCGGGCCCCATCCATGGCCGTCACCGCCTCCCGGGCACCCCCCTGGAGCCGCTCGATCATGCTCTGGATCTCCTGGGTGGAGTGCTGGGTACGCGAGGCCAGCGTATGCACCTCCTCCGCCACCACCGCGAAGCCCCGCCCCTGCTCGCCGGCGCGCGCGGCCTCAATGGCGGCATTGAGGGCCAGCATATTGGTCTGCTCCGCGATCTCCCGGATCACGTCGAGGACGACGCCGATCCCCTCCACTTCCTCATCCAACTTGCGGATCACGCCACCACCGGCCTCCACTTGGCCGACCAGGTTCTCGATCCCACCGATGGCCTCCGTGGCCACCAGCGCGCCGCCCCGGGCTTCGTCATTGGCGATGCCGCTCTGCTCCGCGGCCGAGGCGGCGCTCTGGGCAATCTCCTGGACGGAGGCGGCCATCTGGTTCATGGCGGCGGCCACCTGTTCGATATTGTCGCGCTGCTCATCGACGCCGCTCTGGGTCTGCCCGGCGGTGGCGGAGAGTTGCTCCGCCGCCGACGCCAACTGGGTGGTCACGCCGGCGATCTCATTGAGCATCTCCCGGAGTTGATCCCGCATCTCGTTGAAGCTGTCCCCGATCGACCCGACCAGATCGTGGCTCTCCAGGTTGCAGCGGACCGTCAAATCGTTCTCCCGAATGGCGTTGGCGGCCATCGAGATCTGCTTCAGCTTCCGCAACAACACCAGGTTGACCAGTTGATAGTTGGAGAACCCTAGTACGGGGGCCAGTAGGATCACCAGCGGCACCCACACCAACGGTCCGGGGCTCCACGCCGTCACCCATTGGGCCACGAACGGCAGCAGAAGGCCGAGCATCAACCAGAAGATGATGGAGATCAACAAAAGGTTGCGGAGGATACTGGGCTTCATAGAGTTCACTCTATCCACTGGCCCTACGCCGGGGGGCGGACCATACCCAATGTTTGCAGCATGGTGCCGGCGTCGCGGCCTTCACCGGGAATAAGTATATATGGAAACTTTGGGTTCCTCGTTTGTACAGGGAACTTGTCATAGAGCAAATACCCAAGGGTGGTTATCCTCCGCTGTTGGCGCCTACCCCATAAGTGGTACCCCCGCCCGCTGGCTGTCGACCCGAACGATTTCCCGTTCCGCTAGAATGTATATTGCGTATTCGATGGCGCATGCATACCTCAACGGCAACCTGGAGCCCGCATGGACCCACAGCGCCTACCGGCATCCCCGCCCGGGATCCCAAGTACGTTGCACATCCTGCTGGTGGCTGAAGAGGGGACCACGGCCCGGCAGGTGCGGGCGGCTTTAGAAGGCGCACTGGGTCCCGGGGTCAAAGAGCGAACCGCGGAGACGCTGGCGGAGGGGCGGCGCGCCGTCAAGCGGGGCGGTATCGACTTGGTGCTCTTGGACCTGTCGGTCCCCGGCGCCGATGGAGTTGACCCGGTGGGCGCGCTCCGCGCCCACACCCACGACACCCCGATCATCACGCTGATCGACCCCGCACGGGGCGACACCATCCCCGAGGCGCTGGAGGCCGGCGCCCAGGACTATCTGTTCAAAGGGGAGATCGACATTGACGGACTGCGGCGCGCCACCCAGCACGCCCTGGCCCGCATCCGGCTCGAGCAGTGTCTGCGTTACCAGTGCCTGCGTCCCTGCACCAACCGCCTCCAACCCCCCGAGCAGTGGCACGAAGAGAGCTGGTTGCTGGCTGAACGGGTCAAAGAGAACCAGTGCCTGCTGGAGATTATCGAGATCTGTCAGCACAGCGAGTGGGACGACGACCGCCTGCTGGAAACGTGCGCGGCCCGGATCCCCAGCGGGTGGCAGGCACCGTCGGAGACCGGGGTACGGATCCGCGTCGGTGATCGCACCCACACCTCTCCGGGGTTTCGGGAATCCGACCACCGGCTGACCGCTCCCATCCCGCATGAGCGTCAACCGGGCCGCATCGAGGTCTACCGTTGGACTCCAGCCGCGGCTTCACTGCACCGCCCGGTCTTCCTGGAGGAGGAACGGGCCTTGTTGCTGGCGATCGCCACCCAAGTCGGCCAAGCCCTCAACCGGCGGCACCAGGACGCCTTGCGCCGCAAAGCGGACGAGGAGCTGCGGCTGGCGGCCAGCGTCTTCGCCGCCGCCCAAGAGGGGGTCATAATCACCGACGCGGACAACCGCATCCTCGACGTCAACCCAGCCTTCACCGTGATTACCAGATACGAGCGTGACGAAGTACTGGGGCGCAGCCCGGACTTTCTCTCCTCCGAGCAGCGCGATTCCGAGTCCTATGCCGAGCTTTGGCGGACCCTCGACGAGACCAGCGCATGGCGGGGCGAGGCCTGGAACCGAAGAAAATCGGGAGAGATCTACCCGGTACAACTTTCCATCACCGCCGTCCGTTCATCCCACGGGGTAGTCACGCACTATGTGGCGGTCTTCTCCGACATCTCCCAGATCAAGGCGCAAGAGCAGCAATTGAAGCTCATCGCCCACTACGACCCTCTCACCGGACTCCCCAACCGCCGGTTGCTGGTGGATCGCATTCAACTGGCCCTGGCCCAGACCCGGCGGAGCGGCGGGAACATGGCGGTCGCCGTCCTCGACCTGGACGACTTCAAACCGATCAACGATACCCACGGCCACGAGGCGGGCGACCACGTGCTCAAGGAGGTCGGTCGGCGGCTCTCGGAGACCCTCCGGGGCGGAGACACCGCCGCCCGGCTGGGTGGCGACGAGTTCGTCCTGGTCTTGATGGAATTGACCGATGCCGCCCACTGCGCGCAGGCCCTCGAGCGCGTCATTGCCGCCATCGCGGCCCCCATTGACCTCCCAAGCGCCGGGCCGGTGACCGTCTCCGCCAGCCTCGGCGCCACCCTCTTCCCCCTCGATGGTGGCGAAACCGAACCCGACACCCTGCTACGCCGCGCCGACCGCGCGATGTATATCGCGAAACAGCACGGCAAGAACCGCTACAACCTCTTCGGCACCGAACCTTATTAGCACAGCGATTCGTGCGACGCGGCAAAGAGTGATACGCTTGCGCCGTACCGATACCGTCGATCCGCCTCCATGACCAAAGAACTCAAAGATCCGGCGTTCCACCAGCGTCTCCAGGAACTAATCGGCAATGAACCGCCGTTCTCCTGGGCCGCACGCATGGGGATCTCCAAAGGGGCGTTTTCCCGCATCTGGAACCAAGGCACGATCCCGGGGCCGGTCCTTCTCCGCCGCATCCAGGACCGCACCGGCGTCTCCCTGGATTGGCTGGTCAGCGGACGGGGTCCCAACGGCATCAGCCGCCATTGCCTGCCCGCCTCCCAGGCCGAAAAAGAGTACGTCACCGTCCCATTGAACACCCACCACGCCTCCGCCGGCGGCACCCCCACCGTCTACAACGAGCCGGTGGTGGACGCCCTCGCCTTCCGGCGCGACTGGCTGCAACAGACCTTCCACACTCCGGCGGAGCACTTGCTGTTGATGGTGGTGGAGGGGGAGAGCATGAACCCGGTCTTGCATTCGGGGGACTTGGTGCTGGTGGACACCCAGGAGGCCGGCACGGTGCCTCGTGACGGGATCTATGTCCTCTGGCTGGACAGCACTCTGCTGGTGAAACGGCTGCAACGCCTGCCGGGAGACCACATCCGCGTCTCCAGCGAGAACCCCGCCTACGCGGATTTCACTATCACCCGCCGTGAGCTGACCGAGGACAATACAGTGGTAGGACGGATCATCTGGTTCGGACGGACCTTGTAAACCGGCCCTACTCGCCGGGGACCGTGGTCCGTTTGCGGCACTTCTTCAGAAACGCGACCAATCGCTGTTGCTGCTTGTCATTCAGCTCAACGAACCGCAACGCAATGCTGATCCGGTTGCGCCCCTCTCCATACGGATTCTCCGCCGCCACCCGGACCACTTCCCCCGGGAGTTCCAGCGGGGCGCCCGCCTCGCCCAGGTCTGAATCGACGCTGACCGTGAGTACGCCCCGCTCATAGAGCGCCACCCCCCGGTCCAAGCCGTTTTCGATGCGCAGCAGCGCCCCGGTGGCGGAGATATCGTAGAGCTTGCCCTGGCACAGGGCGCCATCACCAAAGCCAAGTGAAATCTTGTAATCGCCCAACACCTTGACCCGCCCGGCGCGGCGTTTCTCCGGACGGCCGAGCACGGCGCGGACCTTCTTGACCAACGTGGGCGCCGTAAATGGCTTGATGACATAGGCATCGACGCCGGACTCGACGGCCCGCATCAGGGATTCACGATCGGCCCGAACCGTGATCATCACAAACGGCGTATGGGCGGTGGCGGGGTTCTTCCTGGCCTCGGCGAGGACCTGATCCCCGGTGACTTCGGGCATCTCCCAGTCGCAGAAAATCCAATCGATCTCCTTGCCCTGCTCATGGATCAACTGCACCGCCTCCTGCCCGTTGGCGGCCTCGAGTATGTTCCTGCAGTCGAGGTATCTTCGCAGCACATCGCGGAGAATCGCCCTCACTGTACTCGAGTCATCGACCACGAGTACCACTTTGTTGCTGAGCATGTCGTCGGGGTTCCTGGGTCCATGCCCGCGGTCAGCCCGGGGGCGGCTACACTACGTCAAAGACACCGAGAACCATACCGGATTTAGGGCGGGTGATCCAAGCCGGAAGGAGAATAAAGCTGGTGGCTACGGGTGGACTCGAACCACCGACCCTCGCATTATGAGTGCGATGCTCTGACCAGCTGAGCTACGTAGCCGGGATAGATTGCTTCGCTGCGCTCGCAATGACGGCCGGAACTGCGATGACGGCCGGAACTGCAGTGACGGCTGCGCTTGCAACGAAGGCGGAAATTCTGAGGGACCGCAGGGGCGGTGTCAAACGTTGAAGCGGAAGTGGATCACGTCGCCCTCCTGGACCACGTACTCCTTCCCCTCCAGGCGCATGCGGCCCGCGTCCTTGGCCGCCTGTTCACCACCCAATGCGACGAAGTCGTCGTAGCCGATCACCGCGGCCCGGATGAACCCGCGTTGGAAATCGGTATGGATCCGCCCCGCCGCCTCGGGCGCGGTGGCGCCTTGGCGGACCGTCCAGGCACGGACCTCCTTCGGCCCGGCGGTGAAGAAGGTCTGCAACCCCAGTAGCCGGTAGCCGGCACGGATTACACGGTTCAGGCCCGGCTCCTCCAGCCCGTACTCGGCCAGAAACTCGCTCTTTTCGGCATCGTCCAGGGCCGCCAGTTCCGCCTCGATGGCGGCGCAGACCGGCACCACCTCCGCGCCCTCGCCGGCCGCCAGCTCTTTCAGGGCGTCCAGCAGCGGGCTCCCCCGCAGACCGTCCTCATCGACGTTGGCGATGTAGACCATGGGCTTGGCGGTCAGGAGGTTCAACTCCCGAAGGCGTTCCCGATCGGCCTCGTCCAGCTCCAGGGTCCGCAGGGCGCGGCCCTCGTCCAGCGCTTCCCGGACGACGATCAACAGATCCCGCGTGCGCATCGCCTCCTTGTCACCGCCCTTGGCGGCGCGCTCATAGCGGGTCAGGGCGCGGGTCACCGTCTCCAGGTCGGCCAGGGCCAACTCGGTATGGATGGTCTCCACGTCTTCCAGGGGGTCGACGCGGCCCGCCACGTGGTGGATGTCCTCGCTCTCGAAGCAGCGGACCACCTGGGCGATGGCCTCCGTCTCGCGGATATGGGAGAGGAACTGGTTGCCGAGCCCCTCGCCGCGGGAGGCGCCGGCCACCAGACCGGCGATATCGACGAACTCCATCGCCGTAGGTACCACCCGCTCGGGACCGACGATCTCGGCGATGCGATCGAGGCGTGGGTCCGGCACCGGCACGATCCCCACATTGGGGTCGATGGTGCAGAACGGGTAATTCTCCGCCGGGATCTCATTGCGGGTCAGCGCATTGAAGAGGGTCGACTTACCGACATTGGGGAGGCCGACGATGCCGCACTTGAAGCCCATAGGAAGACCTTCGCTCTCTATCTCGTGTGCAAGCGCTGGCAGGCCCGGTCCCACTCGCCGGCCAGCAACAGCGGCAGCATGTCGGCGGCCTCCTCGATGGCCGCGTCGATTGCCTGCCGCTCCCCGGCGGGCGGGCGGGAAAGGACGTAGGGCACCACATCGTCCCGCTGCCCCGGGTGGCCGACGCCGAGCCGCATCCGGGCAAAATCGGCGCTGCCCAGTTGGGCGATGGTGTCGCGCAGCCCGTTGTGGCCGCCGTGGCCACCGCCGCGCTTGAGCTTGACCTGGCCCGGCGGCAGATCGATCTCGTCATGGACCACGAGGATCTCCCGCGGTTCGATTTCGAAGTACCGGGCCACCGCCGCCACCGCGCGACCGCTGTGGTTCATGTAGGTGGCCGGCTTGAGCAAACGGCAGTCGTGACCACCCAACGTGATCCGGGCCAACTCCCCGTGGAAACGGGGCTCCGCCCGGAACGCCCCGCCGTGGCGCCGGACGATCTCGTCGGCAAACCAAAACCCGGCGTTATGCCGGGTCTCGGTGTAACGGTCGCCGGGGTTGCCGAGGCAGGCCGCCAGCCGGAATACGCCTGGCTCCCCCACCGTGCTACTCGGCGGCTTCGCCGCCCTCGCCTTCCTCGGCCGCGCCGGCGCCGCGGGACTTGCGCGTCGCCTGGATCGAGATTACCGGCGCGTCGTGGTCGCTCCCCTGTTGCAGCGGGGCCACGGTAACCCCCTTCGGCAGCTCCAGCTCCGAAAGGTGGATGGCCTGTCCCACGTTCAACCCGGAGACATCCACCGTGATGTGCGGCGGGAGGTTCTTCGGCAGGCAGGTCAACTCCACGTCGAGCATGTCGTGGTGGAGCACGCCGCCCTTCTTGATCCCCGGAGCCTTGTCCTCGCCCACCACCTGAACCGGCACGTGGACGGTGATGGCGACGTTGGCGCGCACCCGCTGCAGATCCACATGCTGCACCAACTGCTTGAAGGGGTGACGCTGGATGTCCTTAATGATCGCCTGCTCGTTCTTGCTGCCGACCTTCACCGTCAGCACCGTGGAGAAGAACCCGTCCTCCTCCAACAGGCGGTAAAACTGATCGTTGTCGAACGCCACCGGCTGCGGCGCCTTCCCGGCACCGTAAATCACGCCCGGCACCTGCCGGGAATGCCGCAAGCGGCGCATGGCGCCCCGCCCGGTCTCGGTGCGCGGGTGCGCGTCGAGCCTCATTTCCACCGTCATGATCGTCTCTCCTCAAAGATAGAAACTTCCCCACCGCCCGGCTGTTCCGGGCCGCGGCAATTCACTCCACGAACAGTTCGCTCACCGATTCGTCGTTACTGACCCGGCGCATGGTCTCCGCCAGGATCTCGGCAATGCTCAGTTGGCGGATGTTGGTGCACGCCGCCGCCTCTTCGCTCAACGGGATGGTGTCGCTGACGACGATCTCGTCCAGATGCGACTCCCGGATCCGCGCCACCGCGTTGCCGGAGAAGACCGGATGGGTGATGTACGCCACCACCTTGAACGCCCCCTGCTCCTTCAACGCCTTGGCGGCCTCGCACAGGGTGCCGGCGGTATCTACCAGGTCGTCAACGATGATGCAGGTCTTGTCGGCGATATCGCCGATGATGTGCATCACCTTGGCCTCGTTCACCTTCGGCCGCCGCTTGTCGATGATGGCCAGCTCTGCGTCGTCCAGCCGCTTGGCCACCGCCCGGGCGCGCACCACGCCGCCGACGTCGGGGGAGACCACCACCTTCCTGGGATAGAGCTGGCGCCAGATGTCGCCCAGCAGGATCGGTGAGGCGTAGACGTTGTCCACCGGGATATTGAAGAAGCCCTGGATCTGGTCGGCGTGGAGATCCACGGTCAACACCCGGTCGACTCCCGCGGCGGCGATCATGTCGGCCACCAGCTTGGCCGAGATCGGGACGCGCTGGGAGCGCGGACGGCGATCCTGCCGGGCGTAGCCGAAGTACGGCACCACCGCGGTGATCCGGGCCGCCGAGGAGCGCCGCAACGCGTCGGCGATCACCAACAACTCCATCACGTTGTCGTTGGTGGGCGCGCAGGTGGACTGAACGATGAAGACGTCCTTGCCACGGACGTGTTCATTGATCTCCACCATCACCTCACCGTCGCTGAACCGCCCGACCACGGCGCGGCCCAGGCGGGTCTTGAGGTGGGAGGCGATCGCTTCGGCGAGTTGCGGGTTGGAGTTCCCCGCAAAGACCATCATCGGTCCGTTTATATACACGGCTTCACACCATTTCGACTACTGCGCACCGGCGGGGTATGGCTGGGGCGGCAGGATTCGAACCTGCGCATGCCAGGACCAAAACCTGGTGCCTTACCGCTTGGCTACGCCCCAGTGGACGACCGTGCCCCCCCGTCCAACCACCGGGAGAGCCTCTCATAAAGTGGGGATCGCGCCACGCCGCGGGCCACGAACCCCGACCAAGCCTCCGGCAAACGCCGAAAAGCCGCCTGTGCTGCCTCTTCGGTGGCAAAAACAGCGAAGCAGCAGCCACCCGTGCCGCTCATCCGTGCCGGACCAAATCTGGAGAGCCAGGACAACGCCTCGCTGACTGAAGGCCACCGCGAGCGCACCACGGGCTCACAGTCATTCCGCACCCGTCCGGCGCGGAAGGCGGCTATTGTGCTGGGGGGCGTATCCCGTGTCAATTCCGGGGCGGCGAAGACTTCCGCGGTGGAGATCCGCACCCCCGGATCGACCACCAAGTACCAAGCCGGCGGCAGCTCCACCGGCTGCAATCGTTCCCCAACGCCGCCGCCCCAAGCACTGCACCCGTGGACGAAGACCGGTACATCGGCCCCCAGCTCCAGCCCCAGCTCCGCCAACTCGTCCACGCTCAACCCGGCGCCCCAAACGGCGTTGAGCGCCACGAGCACCGTGGCGGCGTTGGAAGAGCCGCCGCCGAGGCCGCCGCCGGCGGGCAGCCGCTTGGTCACCCGCAGATCGGCGCCATGGGACGTACCGCACGCCGCTTGCAGCCGCCGCGCCGCGCGCACCGCCAGATCCGCGTCCTCCGACACACCGGGGAGATCGCGGAGACGGCGGATCACCCCGTCGGGGCGAGACCGTACCTCCACCCCATCCCCGTAGTCGAGGAGTTGAAAGACCGTCTCCAGATCGTGGTAACCGTCGGGCCGACGACCACGGATATGTAAAAAGAGGTTGAGTTTTGCCGGCGACGGCCAAAGGACCCACTCGCTCACCGCCGGATCTCCCAGCCGGAAAATGCCACACGCACCCGCTGGGCTCCTTTTTGAAGGTCGACCCGGCGGGGGAGGTGCACCCCCTCCACCTCATCCCAGGCGTAGTAACGCACCTCCCAGCCGTCCTGCAGCAACCGCTCCGGCCGCCCACGGGCATCCAAGGCCTCGGATTCCAACGACAGTTGCGGCGCGGGGAGCCCCACCATCCAGTAGCGCAGCGCACTCACCGGCAGGTGGCGCCCGGTGTGAGCCTCCAAGAGGGCCTCGGGCCTTGCGGCGACCACTGCCTCCCCACGGCCGTCCTCCAGAACGGCATGATCGCTGCCGCCGCTGATCCGAATGGCCCCGGCGCCGAAGGGACCGGAGAGGTCGAGCACGTAATGGTCAGGCCGTTCCTCGCGCCAACGCAGAGAGAGCGAGGCCGATTCCCCGTCGGACTGGATCGCCGCACGGCCGTTGACCGTCCACCCTTCCAAGGCGGCGACCCGCGTGCGCAGATCGTCCCGCGCCGCCTCACGCTCCGCCACCATCGGCGTCGCGCAGGCGGCCACGAGCATCGCGGCGGCCAATACCGCCGACAGGCGCAAACGACCGATCATGGATCGAGGCGCTCCAAGGTCTCCAGCAAGACCGGATGGCCGGGGTGCCGCTCCCGCACCTCTTCCCAGACCCGGCGGGCCGCCTCGCGGTCGCCCAGCTCCCAGTACACCTCGCCGAGATGGGCGCCGATCTCGGCGTCGGGCTCTTTGGCGTAGGCACGCTCCAAGTACGGCAGCGCCTCGTCCACCCGCCCCTGACGGAAAAGGACCCATCCCATGCTATCGAGAATGGCCGGATGCTCCGGCTCCATCTCCAGCGCCCGCCGGATCAGACCGTAGGCCTCTTCCAACCGCATTCCGGCATCGGCGAGCGTATACCCCAACGCGTTGAGGGCGTGGACGTCGTCCGGGGACTCTTCCAGCAGGCGCTCCAGATCGGCGACGGCCCGCCGAATCTCCCCCAGGCTGGCCAGAGTCAGCGCCCGCCCATAGAGCAGATCGTAGTCGCCGGGGGCCGACTCCAACCCCCGGGTGTAGGCCAGCACGGCCTCCTCGTAACGGCGCTCCTCCCGCAGAATAAAGCCTTCGATCACGGCCACCCGGGCGCGGAACCGGGGGTCGTCCCCAGGCAAACGGCTGAGGCGCCCCAGCGCCGCATCGGCCTCCCCCTGTTGCGTCTCCAGCAAAGCCATGCGCAGTTGGGCATCGCCGCGCAACCGCCCCCGGACGCTCCCGTACCACCCCAATGCCGCCGCGTGGTCACCGTCTTCCTCGGCCAGACGGCCGAGACGGAAACGGGCCTCGTTCTCGTAGTCCCGGATCTCCACCAGGCGTTCCAACCACTCCCGCGCCTGCTCCGGCTCCCCCAGATCCTCGGCCAGGACCGCCGCCGCATGGAGAACATCGGCGTCATCGGGCTCATCCACCAAGACCGCCCGGAACGCCGCCAAGGCGCGAGCATCTTCGCCGGCCTGCAGCAGCAGATGGGCCAGGGTCCTTTGCAACTGCCACCCGCCATGCCCGGCGGCCAGCATCCCCTCCACCCGGTCCGCGGCCTCACCGGGACGCCCCGCCTGGACCAGGGCGCGGACCGTGGCCACCTGGGCGTCACGGCGCCCGGGCGCCAGCGCCACCGCACGCTCCGCCGCCTCCAGCGCCTCTTCCGACTTTCCGTCGGCAAGGGCGGCCCGGGAGAGCACCAGGTACGCCTCGGGGACATCGGCATAGTCGGCGGCCAGCCGCCTGAACACTTCGACGGCCCGCGGCCCGGTGACTCCATGGTCCAACAGGAGCCCGATTTGGGAGAACGCGTCCTCCGCATCGCCGTGCCAACGATCCAGAAACGCCGACAGATGGTGGTACGCCTCCTCCACATCGCCGCTCCGCAACGCGACGACACCGAGGAGTTGATGCACCTCGGGGTGCCCCGGGGCCAGATCCAACCAACGCTCCGCGGCACGGTACGCCTTGGCGTCATCCTCCACCAGGAAAGCCAGCCGGACCGCCCGCTCGGCAATGCGGGCGTCGTCACCGTACTGCATCGCCTCCAGATAGTGCTCCAACGCAAGGTCGTGGTTACCGCGCTGGACAGCAATCTCGGCGGCTAGCACGTGGATGATCGCCTCGGAGCGAGGGTCGGGCTCCCACACCGACACCTCGGGGGCATGGGGCCCAGCCTCCCAAACCGGATCCACCGTGACCCCGGGAGTGGCGCAGCCCGCCGCCAATACCAACCAGATCCACCCGGTCAGACCGACGGACAGACGGTGGACTAGGCGGGCGAACTCAGGCGATGTTGTGCGGTTATGCGACATTCTTGAAGGGCTGCGATGCAACGGCGCGCTTTACCAACACCGCCACAATTCGTAACAATGGGCCGGAACCCTGATAGTGCCCCAAGGAGGGCGCCCGGCGCCAGCCCATGCCACTGCTTACGCTAGGTCTCAATCACGAAAGTGCCCCCGTCTCGATGCGGGAGCGGGTCGCCTTCGCGGCGGAGGCGGTACCCCAGGCCGTCAGCGACCTGTGCGCCGAGACCTGCGCCCAGGAGGCCGTGCTGCTCTCCACCTGTAACCGGACGGAACTCTACGCCCGGCTGCCCCACAGCGACGCCGAACGGTTGAGCGAGTGGCTGGCCCGGCACCGGAGCGTGGAACTCCACCAACTCCGGCCGCATCTCTACCTCTATGCCGGCGCCGACGCCGTCCGTCACCTGATGCGGGTGGCCGCCGGCTTGAACTCTATGGTGCTCGGCGAACCACAGATTCTCGGCCAGGTGAAGCAGGCCTACCAGTTCGCCTCGCAGGTCGGCGGCATGGGACCGGTGCTGGACCGCCTATTCCAACACGCCTTTTCGGTGGCCAAGCAGGTACGCACCGACACCGATATCGGCAGCAACCCCATCTCCGTCGCCTTCGCGGCGGTAACACTGGCGAAGCAGATCTTCGATGACTTCCCACGCCGCACCGCTTTGCTGGTGGGCGCGGGAGAGACCGTGGAGCTAGTGGCGCGCCACCTGGCCCAGCAGCGCATCGGGCGACTCCTGGTGGCCAACCGCAATCTGGAGCGGGCGCGCCGGCTAGCCGACTGCTACGACGGGGAAGGCATGGGCCTCACCGATCTCCCCCGGCGACTTCACGAGGCGGACATCGTGGTGGCGTCCACCGGCAGCCCGTTGCCAATCCTGGGCAAGGGCAGCGTGGAGCGGGCGGTGCGGGCACGCCGCCACCGTCCGATCTTCATGCTCGATCTGGCGGTGCCGCGGGACATCGAACCGGAGGCGGGAGAGCTGGACGACGTCTACCTCTACTCGGTGGACGACCTGCAGCAGGTGGTCACCGAGAACATGCGCTCCCGGCGCGAGGCCGCCCACCAAGCCGAGGCCATTGTGGAACGGCAGGTGGAAGCTTTCCTTCAGTGGCGACGCGCCCGGGACGCGGGCACCGCCATCCGGGCCTTCCGCGAACGCGCCGAGAGCTATGCCCGGGCCACCCGGGCTCAAGCACTGCGCCGAGTGCAACGGGGGGAGCCCGTGGAGGCGGTCATGGAGTGGCTGACCCACACCCTGACCCGGCGCCTGATCCACGCCCCCACGTTGGGACTGCGGGGCGCCGCGGCCAGCGGCGACGCCCAACGCATCCAACACGCCCTGGACACACTGGGCATCGAGAACCAGTTGATTGAGCGCTCCGGTGAAGACGACGATACAGAGCAAGCTCCAACGGATGGCCGAGCGCCACGAAGAGATTGGCGCACTACTGGCTGATCCCGAGGTGGTCTCCAGCCCTTCGCGCTACACCGAACTCTCGCGGGAGTATGCCCGCCTGGAGCCGGTGGTGGCCGACTTGACCGCCTACCGGCAAGCCGAGGAGGCGCTGGCCAACGCCCGCGCCATGGCCAACGACCCGGACGACGGCATCCGCGCCCTGGCCGAAGAGGAGATCGTGGTGGCGCAGACCGCGCTGGAGGCCACCCTGGCCCGCCTCAAGACTCACCTGGTGCCGTCCGACCCCCACGACGAGCGCAACATTTTCCTGGAGGTTCGCGCCGGAACCGGCGGCGACGAGGCCGCCCTCTTCGCCGGAGACCTCTTCCGCATGTACGCCCGGTATGCGGAGCGACAGGGGTGGAAAGTGGAGCTGATTTCGGCCCGGGAGGGCGAGTACGGCGGCTTTCGGGAGGTCATCGCCCGTATCGTGGGGCGCGGGGCGTACTCCCGCCTCAAGTTCGAGTCCGGCGCCCACCGGGTACAGAGGGTTCCGGCCACGGAGTCCCAGGGGCGGATTCATACCTCAGCCTGCACCGTCGCCATCCTGCCGGAGTTCGATGCGGTGGAGACGGTGGAGATCGACCCCGGCGAGCTGCGGGTGGACACCTTCCGCTCCTCCGGCGCCGGCGGCCAGCATGTCAACACCACCGACTCCGCCATCCGCATCACCCACCTGCCCACCGGGCTGGTGGTGGAGTGCCAGGATGAACGATCCCAGCACAAAAACCGCGCCAAGGCCATGGCCTACCTGCAGGCCCGCCTGACGGAACGGGAACGGGCCCGGCAAACGGCCGAACACTCGGAGAAGCGCCGGCTCGCCGTGGGCAGCGGGGACCGCTCGGAGCGCATCCGGACGTACAATTTCCCCCAGGGCCGGGTAACCGACCACCGGATCAACCTCACCCTCCACAAGCTGGAGCCGATCCTGAGCGGTGAGATGGACGAACTGGTGGACGCCCTGATCAGTGAGCACCAGGCAGAGGCGCTGGCCGCGGCGGCCGAGGAGGCGTGACCATGGACCGACCACGGGACACCCTGGCGGAACGAATCGAACAGCTGGTGGAGATCGGCACCGCCCTCTCCGCCGAGCGCGACACCGCGGCCCTCCTGGAGCGGATCCTCAGCGGCGCCAAGGACCTCACCGGGGCCGACGCCGGGACCGTCTACCGGGTCGGTGAAGATCAACACCTCCACTTCGAAACCGTACGCAACGACACCCTCGGCCTCCACCTGGGAGGCACCACCGGCAAGCCGGTCACCTTTCCGTCCCTCGCCCTCTACCTGGAGGACGGCGCACCCAACGAGAAGAACGTCGCCGCCCACGTGGCTCTCTCGGGCCAAGCGGTGCGCATCGCCGACGCTTACCACGCCGAGGGCTTCGACTTCTCCGGGACGCGCAAGGTGGACCAGAGCACCGGCTACCGTTCCAAATCGTTCCTGACGGCACCGATGAAAAACCACGAGGACACCGTCATCGGCGTCCTGCAGTTGATCAATGCCGTGGATCCGGAGAGCGGTGAGGTGGTGCCCTTCACCGAGGCCGATGAGCGGCTAGTCCTCTCCCTCGCCTCCCAAGCCGCCACCGCCCTCACCAAGAAGGAATTGATCGACGCCCAGCGCCACCTCTTCGAAGCCTTCACCAAGGTCATTGCCAAGGGCATCGACCGTAAGAACCCGGCCACCGGCGGCCACTGCGAGCGGGTACCGAAGCTGACCATGATGATCGCCGACGCCGCCTGCGCTACCCGCGACGGGCCGCTGGCCGATTACACCCTCACCGAGGACGAGTACTACGAATTGACGGTGGCGGCGTGGTTGCACGACTGCGGCAAGGTCACCACCCCCGAGGCGATCATCAACAAGTCCACCAAACTGGAGACCCAGGTGGACCGGATCGAGGAGATCGCCACCCGGGCCGCCGCCGTCAAAGGGCAGGCCGAGGCCGCCATGCTGCGGCGCCTGGTGGAGGGCGATGGCCCGGAGGAAGCGGCCCGCGAGGCGTTCACCGCCTTCTGCCGCGACCTGGACAGCGATCTCGACTTCCTCCGTCAAGCCAACAAGGGCGGCGAGTTCATGCGCGATGAAGACCTGGAGCGCATCGATCGCATCGCCGCCCAGTACACATGGATCGATGCATCCGGCACCGTCCGGCCGCTGCTCACCGACGACGAGGTCTACAACCTGAAGATCCGCCGGGGCACCCTCACCGAAGAGGAGTTCCAGATCATGCGGGACCACGTCTCCGTGACCCTGGAGATGCTGCAGGAGCTGCCGTATCCCAAGTACCTGCGCCGGGTGCCGGAGATCGCCGCCAACCATCACGAACGCATGGACGGCAAAGGGTACCCGCGGGGACTCACCGGCGACCAGATGTCGGTGCAGGAGCGGATGGTGGCGGTGGCCGACATCTTCGAGGCCCTCACCGCCGCCGACCGCCCCTACAAAACCGGCAAACCACTGAGCGAAGCACTGAAGATCATGGGATTCATGACCAAGGAGGGCCATCTCGACCCACTCCTTTTCGACCTCTTCATCCGCGAGAAGGTCTACCTCCGGTACGCCGAGGGGTTCCTGAAGCCGGAGCAGATCGACGACATCGACGAAGCGTCACTCCCCGGCTACGGGCCTTGACGCCATGCGCCGGCATCTTCAGGACAAGCTTTGGCCGATCGGGATCGGACTCCTGCTCCTCGCCTATTCGGTGTGGGGCTTGCAGACCGACTTTGGTCCGATCCGCGCCGTCATCGACCGCACCGAGAGCATCGTCTACGACCAGCGGTTGCTGCTGACCCTACCCGCCGACCCGGAACCCGACGAGCGCGTGGTCATCGTCGACATTGATGAAAAGAGCCTGGCAGAGCTGGGCCGGTGGCCGTGGTCGCGGGCGGTGGTCGCCCAGCTGGTGGAACGGCTGTGGGACTACGGCGCGGTGGTGATCGCCTTCGATATTGTCTTCGCCGAGGCGGAGCGCAACATCGTCGAAGAGGTGGCCGGCGCCGTGGACCATCCGGAAGCGAAAGAACGGCTGTTGGCGCTGCGCCCACACTTCGACGGTGACCGGTTGCTGGCCGAACGTATCGCCGAGGGCGACACCGTCCTCGGCTACGTGCTGCACGGTGACCGAACGGAAGGGCACGCCGGTGTTCTGCCGCCGCCGTCGTTGCAGGGCTTCGAGGTAGACGGGCGCCCCTTGGCGCTCACCCGGTTTCCCGCCTACACCGGCAACCTGCCGATCCTCCAGGAGCACGCCGCCGGTGCCGGCTTCTTCACGGTGGTTCCCGACGACGACGGCGTTGTCCGCCGCGCTCCGCTGGTCCTCGGCCACGACGGCAGCGTCTACGCCTCGCTCGCCTTGGAGACGGTCCGCCTCTACCAATTGATTGATGGATTTGAGTTGCGGACCGGTGCGCTGGGCGACCACCAAAGCGTCGACGCGGTGGATCTGGGTGGGGCCATCCTGCGGACCGACGCCCGGGGGCGCGCCATCATCCCCTACCGCGGGCCACGGGGCAGCTTCCACTACATCAGCGCCGCCGACATCATCGCCGAACGGGCCGATCCGGAGCTGCTCATCGGCTCCATCGCCCTGGTGGGAACCAGCGCCGTCGGCCTCTTCGACCTGCGTGCCACTCCGGTGGGCAGCGTCTACCCCGGCGTGGAGGTCCACGCCAACCTAATCGCGGGGATTCTGGACGAATCCTTCCCCCACCGGCCTGCCTGGGCCGACGGCGCCGACCTGGTCACCGTCCTCGGGCTCGGCCTGATCGCCGCCATCGCCATGCCGTTTTTGGGTCCGGTGGCGACGCTGCTCCTCGCCTTGCTGCTGCTGGGGGGCATATCCGCCTGGAACCTGTGGGCGTGGACCGAGCACGGCCTAGTCCTCGGTTACGCCCCCATCGTTTTCACCATCTCCTCCATCACCGTGCTCAACCTGGGGTGGGGCTTCCTCTTCGAGCACCGCCGCCGCAACGTGATGCGCAAGCGGTTCGGGGAGTACGTGCCGCCGGAGCTGGTGGACGAGATGTCGGAGCGGCCCGACCACTTCGGGTTTGAAGGGGAGACCCGGGAACTGACCATCCTCTTCGCCGACATCCGCAGCTTCACCACCATCTCCGAGCCGCTGGACGCCGGGGCGCTGAAGGATCTGCTCAACCGCTTCTTCACCCCGATGACCCGGGTGATCTTCGAAAACCGGGGCACCATCGACAAGTACGTCGGGGACATGATCATGGCCTTCTGGGGCGCGCCCCTCCCCGACCCGGACCACCGCCGCCACGCGGTGCGCGCCGCGCTCGGCATGCTGCGGGAGGCGGCCCGCCTGCGGGAAGCGTTCACCGCCGAGGGGCTGCCGCCGATCCATATCGGTGTCGGCCTCAACAGCGGCGTGGCCAACGTCGGCGACATGGGTTCCGAGTACCGGCGCGCCTACACCGCCCTCGGGGATGCGGTGAACCTCGCCTCCCGCGTGGAGAGCGCCACCAAGTCGTACGGCGTCGCCTTTGCCGTCACCGCCTACACCAAGGAGGGGCTGGAGGACGAGTTCGCCTTCCGCGAACTCGATTGCGTCCGGGTCAAGGGGAAGAAGGAGCCGGTCACCCTGTTCGAGGTGGTGGGGCCTCTGGATGAACTGACCGACGACCAGCGGCAACGGCTGGCGCGGCACGAAGAGGCGTTGCGGCTGTTCCGGGAGCGGCGCTGGGACGAGGCGGAGGCCCTCTTCCGTGCGTTGGCGGAGGCGCGGATCGACGACCGCCCCGACGCTTGCGCGGAGCTCCACCTGCAACGAATCGAGGAGTTGCGGGCCGCCGATCCCGGAGAAGGGTGGGACGGCGTCTTCGACCGGACCGAGAAATAGGGAGCCGCTTCAGTCGTAACCGGTGGTCGACCGGTCGGGAGCCCACTCCCCGTCGATGCGCTCCACCCACGTGTCGACCTCGCCGCCCCCGCCCAAGGTCAACCACCGCACCCCGGGGTTGACCGTATCCAAGGCGAAACCGGCGGAGTCGGGCTTGAACTGGATGCAGGTGGACGGACTGGACAGCAACCGCAACCCGTCGTGCCGCCGGTCGAACTCCTGATGGACGTGCCCCCAGACCACCAGCTTCACCTGGGGATGCCGGGACACGATCTCCAACAGCGTCTCGCCGTCCTCCACCCGCTGCTCATCGAGCCACCGGGCGCCCACCGGTACCGGCTGGTGGTGCAGGGAGACCACGACGGGGGTCTGCCGATCCCGCGTCAGCGCCGTACCGAGCCATTCCAACTGCTCGCCGCCGATCCGCCCCCCCACGGCGCCGGGGACTTGGCTATTGAGGAGGAGGAACCGCCAGCCGTCCAAGAGGAAGTCGGGGCCGAACCGAAGCACGTCGCCCCCGCCCAGTTCTTCCCGCATCAGGGTCAATTCGTCGTGATTGCCGGGGAGGACCAGGACCGGTTTGCCGAAACGCTCGAAATCCCGGCGGAACCGCCGATACGCCTCGCGATCCCCGTTGTGGCTGATGTCGCCGGTGGCGAGGACCAGATCGACGCCGTCCATGGCCGGGGTGATCCGGTGCAGCACGGCGTCATAGCTGGCGGAAGGATCGACCCCGGCGAGCCGCCAATCCGGGCTCCCCTTCAGGTGGAGGTCGGTGATTTGGAGGACTTTCATCGCCCCGGCGTGCCCACGGCTCGCTCAGGCGACCCGCTGGCGCTCCCGAATCTCCTCCAGGGTCTTGCAGTCGATACAGAGCGTCGCCGTGGGGCGGGCCTCGAGGCGGCGAATACCGATCTCCACGCCGCACTGTTCGCAATAGCCGTAGTCGCCCTTGCGGATCTTCTCCAGCGTGGCGTCGATCTTGCGAATCAGCTTCCGCTCCCGGTCGCGGGTGCGCAACTCCAGTGCGAACTCCTCTTCCTGGGTCGCCCGGTCGGAGGGATCGGCGTAGTTGTTCGCATCATCCCGCATGTGGTGGACGGTGCGCTCCACCTCCTCCTGCAAGTCGCGCTTCCACGCCTCCAACAGCTGCCGGAAGTGATCGAGCTGCTCATCGCTCATGTACTCCTCCCCGGCATCGGGCTCGTAGGCCTCAAAACCCTTCACGGGAAGCACATGCTTGTGACCCATACCGTCTCCTCCCTCTACCGCTACCGTGCGTCCCGAACCATCCGGGATGCCGCACCGATGATGGCTGGCGCCGCAACAACGATGCAAACGATAGTCGATCTACTTTCCGCTGTCGACAACTTCAAGCCGCCCGGGCCCGCAGTGCGCCACGCAAGGTCTCGGCCGCCTCCCGTAACGCCTTCGCGGTGGTCTCCCAGTCGATGCACGGATCGGTCACGGAGACCCCGTACTGCAATTGAGACCGGTCGCCGGTGAGCTTCTGGCTACCCCAACCGATGTTGCTCTCCAGCATCACGCCGACAATGGAGCTGTTGCCCTCAATGATCTGGTGCACCACGTCCTGGAGGACCATGGGCTGCAACGCCGGGTCCTTGCTGGAGTTGGCGTGGCTGCAATCGACGACGATCCGCGGCGGCAAGCCAGCCGCCTCCAGCGCCTGTTCACACAGGCGGATACTCACCGTGTCGTAATTGGGCTGATTGTTGCCGCCGCGCAGCACCACGTGACCGTACCGGTTCCCCCGGGTGCGCACGATGGTGCAGCGCCCATCGGCGTCAATACCGAGAAAACTGTGGGGGGTCGCGGCGGACTGCAGAGCGTTGATGGCCACCTGCTGGCTGCCGTCGGTGGCGTTCTTGAAACCGACCGGGGTCGACAAACCGCTGGCCATCTCACGGTGGGTCTGCGACTCCGTGGTCCGCGCACCGATGGCGGTCCACGAGATCAGGTCGCCGTAGTACTGCGGAGTAATCGGGTCCAACCCCTCGGTGGCCACCGGCAGACCCATCTCGGTGATCTGCAACAACAATTTCCGGGCAATTTTCAAGCCCTTGTCGATGCGGAACGAGTCATCCATGTCCGGATCGTTGACCAACCCCTTCCAGCCCAATGTGGTACGCGGCTTCTCGAAATAGACACGCATCACCAGGCGGAGGGTGTCGCCCAACTCATCGGCGAGGGTCTTCAGTCGTCGTGCATAGTCGAGCGCGGCCTCTGGATCGTGGATGGAACACGGACCCACCACGACGAAAAGCCGGTGATCCCGGCGATCGAGGATATCGCGGAGGGTCTGCCGGCCTTCCAGCACGATCCGCTTGGCCGCGTCGTCCAGCGGCAACTCGCTCTTGATCTCTCTGGGGGTGGGCAACCGTTCGTGCTGTGCAACGTTGACGTCGTTGACGGGATCACTCACTGATTGTGGCATGAGGACCTGCTCAGGCCCGGACTCCGGGCACCTTTATGGTACGAATAACGCGCCATCGTACCGGGTGGCCGGGGGGCGCTTCAAGGACTGATCACCCGGTGGCGCGGACCGACGAGATGAACTCATAGATGGGCGCGCCGCCTTCCGCCGCCTCGGCGTCGATGGTCAGGCGGGCCACCTCACCCCCTGCCGCCGGCACCGAGTACATCGGCTCCAGGAGGATCTCTTCCAGCACCGCACGCAGACCGCGGGCGCCGACCCCACGCTCCAGGGCGCGCCGCGCCACCACCCGGAGGGCCTCGTCGGTGAAGACCAACTCACAACCATCCTCGGCCAACATCGCCCGGTACTGCTTCACCAAGGCGTTGTCGGGCTCGGTCAGGACGCGCACCAACGTGTCTTCATCCAGCGGCTGAAGAACACTGATCACCGGCAGGCGGCCCACCAACTCCGGAATCAAACCGTAATGCTGAAGATCGGCGGGCTCGGGATCCAAAGAGGCGCCCTCCGGCGATGAACAGACCCGCGCCGTAAAGCCGGCCCCCACCGGCGCCACCCGTCGCTCGATCAACCGATCGATCCCGTCGAAGGCACCGCCGCAGATGAAGAGGACATCGCGGGTATCGACAGTCACCGACCGCCGACGCTTACCCTGAGCCTGAAGCGTGACCCGGGTTCCTTCCAGGAGTTTGAGCAGGCCCTGCTGCGCCCCTTCGCCGGCCACGTCACGCGCCGTAGAGCCGCCGGCGGCGCGGGCGGCCAGCTTGTCGATCTCATCGAGATAGACGATTCCGCGCCCGGCCCGCTCGGGGTCATCCCCACAAGCGGACAGCAACCGCTGAATGATCGTCTCCGCATCATCGCCGTTATAGCCGGCCGCTGTCAGCCGCGTGGCGTCCACCGAGACAAACGGCACCTCCAGGGCCCGCGCCAAAGAGGCCGCCATGTAGCTCTTGCCGGTACCGCTGGGCCCCACCAACAAGATGTTGCTCTTGGCAATCTCCGGCGCACTGCCCCGGCTGCGCCACAGAAGGCGTTTGTAGTGATTGTAGACCGCGACGGCAAGGGTCTTCTTGGCCCCGCCCTGACCGACCAGGTAACGGTCAAGATGGGCGCGAACCTCCCGGGGGCGGGGCATTCGGTCCAACATACGCTGGAAGCGGTGCTGGCGATCCTCTTCCAGCAATGCGTTGCACGCCTCGACGCAATCCTCACAGATATGGGCTTTCTCGCCACCGATCAACGGGCCGACCAAGTCTTCGGCACGGCCACAGAATGAGCAGGTAGAGATCGCGTCTTCCAAATCGCGGGAGACTTCGCCCCCCAGTGCTTCATTCATGGGATTCCCCTTTTTCTATCCGCACCGAACTCGCGGTATCCTCAGCGCATCCGCGCTCATACCATTCAACGGCAGGGCGGCGCGGGACTTGAGGGTGGTATACTTCCCCCATGGATCAAAAACTGCTCGACATTCTCTGCTGTCCCGCCACGAAACGTCCGGTGGCCCCTCTGCCGCGGGCGGATCTCGACCGTCTGAATCAGCGGGTAAAGAAAGGACTGGTGCAGCAACGGGATGGCGTTCCGGTGGAGCATCCCATCCGTGAGGCGTTGATCACCGATGACCATGCCTGGATCTACCGTGTGGACGACGGCATTCCGGTGATGCTGGAAGAGTGCGCGGTACCCGGAACGGCCCTGGATGACGCCCCCGGCGGCTGACCGGGAACCGCCCGCAACGCACTCCTTCCCTCGGCATGCCGGCGCCCCACACCTCCTCCTTGGCGGCAAGCACCGCGCCGCTCTCCGTGAAGCAACTCCTTTTGGAGGGGGCGGAGGCGCTGGAAGGCATCAGCCCCACCCCTCGCCTCGACGCCGAGGTATTGCTGGCCCACACCCTGGGGTGTGACCGCAGCCGACTCTACGCTTGGCCTGATGCACCGGTCGGCGATGAACCGCGTGCCGCGTTTTCAACCCTCATCGGGCAACGCCTGAAAGGGATTCCGGTGGCTTATCTGCGGGGCCGCCAAGAGTTCTGGGGACTCGACCTGGAGATAGGCCCCGGCGCACTGATCCCCCGGCCCGAGACCGAGCACCTGGTGGAGGCCATCCTGAACCACTTGCCCCGCGGGGGGCGTTTTCTCGATCTTGGTACCGGCAGCGGCGCGGTGGCCCTGGCGGTCGCCCACGAACGTCCCGACGCCGTGGTGACCGCCACCGAACGGAGCCCGGCGGCCCTGGCGGTGGCCCGCAATAACCGGGATCGCCTGGGGCTCTCCCGTGTCACGCTGGTGGCGACGTGGTGGACCCATGGCGTCCGAGGCCCATTCGATGTCATCGCCTCCAACCCGCCGTACATCGCCGACGGCGACCTGTGCCTTCACGCCCTCCGGCACGAGCCGGTGGAGGCCCTGACGGCGGGCCCCGACGGCCTCGACGCCATCCGCGCCTTGCTGCCCGGTGCGGTGGCGGCCCTGGCCCCCGGCGGCATCCTGGCCCTGGAGCACGGTGCGGAACAGGGCGCGGCCGTGGCAACATGCATGGCCGAGGCGGGGCTGCACCCCTTGGCGGGGGCCCACGACCTGGCCGGCCACTTACGAATCGCAACCGGAAGACGGTGATGGACGACGAGGCGTTGCTGCGCTACAGCCGGCAGATCATGCTCCCGGAGATCGACGCGGCGGGCCAGCAGGCGCTGGCCGACGCCTCGGTGCTGCTCATCGGCGCCGGTGGGCTCGGCTCCCCCGCCGCCCTCTACCTGGGCGCCGCCGGGGTGGGCCGCCTGGTCATCGCCGACGCCGACCACGTGGAACTCTCCAACCTCCAACGCCAGATCGCCCACGGCACCCCCGATCTGGGCCGCCCCAAGGTGGAGTCGGCCCGGGACGCGATCCACCGGCTGAATCCCACGGTGGAGGTCACGCCGCTGCCCCAACGCCTGGAGGGCGACGCCCTGGACGAGGCCGTGGCCGGCGTGGACTTGGTGCTGGACGGCAGCGACAACTTCGCCACCCGCTTCGCCGTCAACGCCGCCTGCATCCGGCGGCGGCGGCCGCTGGTCACCGCCGCGGTGATCCGCTGGGAGGTCCAGGTGGCGGTCTTCCGGGGGGACCGGGGCGAAGGCCCCTGCTACCGCTGTCTCTTTCCGGAGACCGAGGATCAGCGGGAGACGTGCAGCGAGACCGGGGTGGCCGCGCCGCTACCGGGGGTGGCCGGGTCACTCCAGGCGCTGGAGGCATTGAAGCTCATTACCGGGGCGGGAGAGCCGTTGCAGGGGAGGTTGCTGATCATGGATGCCTTATCGATGCGGGTACGGATTCTCCATGTGCCGGCGGACCCGGAGTGCCCGGTTTGTAGCGGCCGACGGTAGTGTGGTGGGTTAGGGGAGGCGTTTTGAGGCGGTCTGTGGTGGGCGCAGCCAGGGGTGGGGGGGTGCGTTTCGGCGACCCACTGCGCTCCTCGCCCTCCGCCGGGATCGGCCTGACGCGCTCCATGCGCGCAGGCCGACGCGCGCATCCCTGCGCGCGCCCTTCGGGTCTTTTCCGGCTCCGGGCGGTCGCTCCGTTCGACGTCGCCGAAACGCACCCCCCCCCCCCTGGCTGCGCCCACCCCCGACCGCCTCAAAACGCCCCCCAACCTCACTCTGCCGGGGACCGTTACAAACCGCCCCAGAGGCCTGTCAACCGTCGAGCTTCTTCTTCAGGAGCGCATTGACCTGCTGCGGGTTCGCCTTGCCGCCGCTCAGCTTCATTACCTGGCCGACGAAGATGCCCATCAGCTTCGTCTTACCACCACGGTACTGCTCCAACTGCTGCGGGTTCTCGGCGATCACTTGGTCCACCACCGCCTCGATGGCGCCGGTGTCGGTCACCTGCTTGAGACCCCGGGCCTCGATGACCGTGTCCGGGTCGCCCTCACCGGCCCACATCGCCTCGAAGACCTCCTTCGCCGAACGGCCGGAAACCGTCTCGTCCTCGATGCGCGCCACCAGGGTGCCCAGCGCCTCGGGCCCCACCGGGCTCTCGGAGAGGTCGAGACCGTCCTTGTTGAGGGCGCCGAGGAAGTCGCCCATCACCCAGTTGGCCGCGCGCTTGGCCGCGCCGCCCGACGCTTGGACGACGGCCTCGTAGAAGTCGGCCAGATCCCGGGCGGTAGTCAGCACCGAGGCGTCGTAGGCCGGCAGGCCGTACTCCTTCATGAACCGATCCCGCTTCTCGTCCGGCAACTCTGGCAATGTGGCGCGGACCTCCTCGACGAAGGCCGGCTCCACCACCAGCGGCAGCAGATCGGGGTCGGGGAAGTAGCGGTAGTCGTTGGCCTCTTCCTTGGTTCGCATGGAGCGGGTCTCGCCGCGCTCCACGTCGTACAGCCGGGTCTCCTGGACCACCTCGCCACCCGACTCGAGGAGGTCGATCTGACGCTCCACCTCGTACTCCAACGCCCGCTCCACGAAACGGAAGGAGTTGAGGTTCTTGATCTCGGCACGGGTGCCGAACTCGGCCTGCCCCTCCGGTCGAACGGAGACGTTGGCGTCGCAGCGGAAGGAGCCCTCCTGCATGTTGCCGTCGCAGATGCCCAGGTAGCGCACCAGGGTGTGGAGCTTCTTCATGTACGCCACCGCCTCGCGGGGTGAGCGCAGATCGGGCTCCGAGACGATCTCCACCAGCGGCGTGCCGGCCCGGTTGAGGTCGATGCCGGTCATACCGTGGAAGTCCTCGTGCAGCGACTTGCCGGCATCCTCCTCCAAATGGGCGCGGGTGATCCCGATGCGCTTGGTGACGCCGTCCTCCAAGTCGATATCGAGGTGCCCGCCCTCCACCAGCGGCAACTCGTACTGGGAGATCTGGTAGCCCTTGGGCAGGTCGGGGTAGAAGTAATTCTTGCGGGCGAAGACGGAGCGCTGCGCGATCCGCGCGCCCACGGCCAAGCCGAACTTCACCGCCATCCGTACCACTTCTCCGTTGAGCACCGGCAGCACGCCGGGCAACCCCAGGTCCACCGGGCACGCCTGGCGGTTCGGCTCCGCCCCGTAGGCGGTGGAAGCGCCGGAGAAGATCTTGCTCCGGGTCGCCAGCTGGGCGTGGATCTCCAGCCCGATCACGGTCTCCCACTTCATTCGAAACCCTCCGGTGCCTGCCGATGCCACGCCGTCGCCTGTTGGTAGTTGTGCGCCACTTGCAGCAGGCGGGCCTCGTCGAAGTAGCCGCCGATCAACTGCAAGCCGGCCGGCCGCCGGCCGACAAAACCGCACGGGACCGAGAGCCCCGGCAGGCCGGCCAGGTTCACGGCCAGGGTGTAGATGTCGGAGAGGTACATCTGGACCGGGTCGTCGGCCCGCTCACCGAGGCCGAAGGCCACCGTGGGCGAGGTCGGGCCGGCGATCACGTCCACCTTCTCCAAGGCCCGCGAGAAGTCGTCGGCGATCAGCCGCCGGATCTTCTGCGCCTTGAGGTAGTACGCGTCGTAGTAGCCGGCGGAGAGGGCGTAGGTCCCCACCAGGATGCGCCGCTTGACCTCGTCGCCGAAGCCCTCCGCCCGACTCCGCTTGTAGAGGTCCTCCAGGTTCTGCGGATCGTCGCAGCGGTGGCCGAAGCGCACGCCGTCGTAGCGGGCCAGGTTGGAGGACGCCTCCGCCGGGGCGATCACGTAGTAGACGGGGAGCGCCAACTCCATGTTGGGCAGGGAGATCTCCACCAGTTCCGCGCCCAGCCCCTCCAGTTCGGCCAGCGCGGCCTCCACCAGTCCGCGCACGCCGGGGTCGAGCCCTTCACCGAAGAACTCCACCGGCACCCCCACCCGCAGCCCGCGGATCGATTGGCCCAACGCGGCGGCGTAATCGGGGACCTCACGATCGACGCTGGTGGAGTCGCGGGGGTCGAAACCGGCCATGGCGCCCAACAGCAGCGCCAAGTCCTCGGCGGTCCGGGCGAACGGCCCGGCCTGATCGAGGCTCGAGGCGAAGGCGATCATCCCCCAGCGGGAGACCCGGCCGTAGGTCGGCTTGAGACCGCAGACACCGCTAAGCGCCGCCGGCTGGCGGATCGAGCCGCCGGTGTCGGTGCCGGTGGCCGCCGGCGCCAGCCGCGCCGCCACGGCGGCGGCGGAGCCGCCGGAGGAGCCGCCCGGTACCGCCTCCAGATCCCACGGGTTGCGCACCGCACCGAAGTGGCTGGTCTCGTTGGA